>JARRPS010000028.1:0-12458 GCA_037382625.1 Gemmatimonadota bacterium
CCGGGTCCCGGTCCTCGTGGTATCCCTTCGCGGGCTGAATCGGCAGCCCGACGCCCAGCTGTCCCAACAGCCCGCCGCTGTAGGACCCCGTCGCGACGATCACCGTCTCGGCCTCGATCCTCTCGCCATCGCCGACGATCTTCCCGTCACCGGGCCCCGCGTCGCGGCCGGCCCGAACTCCCGTCACCCGGTCGCCCGAGACCTCGATCCGATCCACGCTCAGGCCGGAGCGAATCCGGGCGCCGTGCTTCTCGGCGGCCCGCGCCAGCTCCGTCACGAATCGACTGGGGTTGACCGTGGACCCGTCGGCGTGGGCGAAGCCCCCGACCAGATCGTCACGAATGACGGGCTCCCGGTCGCGCAACGCCTCAATCGACAGCTCCTCCGTCTCGAACCCGTACCGGCCGATCAGGCGAGCCTCGCGTCGGACCGCCTCCAGGCCCCCTTCGCTGCGGCAGACCTCCAGGTACCCAGAAGGTCGGTAATCGCATTCCAGCCCTTCCTCACCCACCAGGGCCTCGAACAGTCTGGGCGTGGCGAGCCCCAGCGGCGCGAGCGACGACATTGCGTACTCGAGATGCGACTCGGTGCAGTGCCGGGCGAAGGCCCAGAGCCAGCGGACCAGGCCGGGGTCCCACCGTGGGGCGACGTACAGCGGACTCAACGGGTCGCCGAAGGAACGAATCGCCTGCCAGACGCGGCCAGGTCCGTTGATGGGGGGATGGCCGGGCGAGATCATCCCTGCGTTGCCCCGGCTCGCGCCCTCCGCAAGTCGGCCCCGTTCGAGGACGATCACCTCCGCCCCGCGTCTGGCGAGATAGTAGGCCGTACAGATCCCGATCACCCCGCCTCCGATCACCACGATCGGGTCGGAGGGCCGACTCCGGGAGCTGCCATGCGTGCGGTCCGACGGACGCGGAGTGGACGATTCCGTGCGCTCGTTCCTGGCCAGCGTGAGCTCCTTTCGACTCGCGGGTCCGGAGACCTTCGGCCACCGGAAGACAGGTCCGCTCTTCGGGGGAAGCTACGCCGGAAGCGGCGGTGCGGAAAACGGGTCCGGAGCGGTATATTCTCCCCCTGCGACCGCCCGGTCGCGATCGCGGAACCCACACCTGGAGGAAGCGAATGGATTACACGTGGGAAGACCTCCGAAAGATGCCGGTGAAGAAGCTCCGGGAGATCGCCGAAGAGCTGGGCGACCACGAGGAGCTGCACGGTTTCCTGACCATGCACAAGGAGCAGCTCGTTCCCGCGCTCTGCCACGTGCTCGGGGTCGAGGATCACGCCCACCACGAGATCGTCGGCGTGGACAAGGCGTCGATCAAGGCGCAGATCCGGGAGCTCAAGCTGCAGCGCGACGAAGTGCTCGCGGCGAAGGACCCCGTCGAGCTCAAACGGATCCGCCGAAAGATCCATCGGCTCAAGCGAAAGCTGCACAAGGCGACCGTCTGAACCGCACCGCGATCGTACCTCGATTCACGGCCTCCCAGGCAGAGGAACTCGCGAAGGTTCACTGGGGAATCGACGCAGTGGCGAGCGCGTTGCCCAGTTCGATCGATCAGAATTTCCGGCTGGATACGACGGGGAAGAAGAGCTTCGTTCTCAAGATCTCCAACTCTTCCGAACGACCGGAATCCTTGGATGCGCAGGTGCGTGCACTCGAGTACCTGGCCGCGGAGCCTCCGATCGCTCTCCGCGTGCCCTTCGTCACGCGCCGGCCGAACGGTGACGCGACGATCTGTACGAGGGGGCACCTGGTCTGGCTGGTCAGCTGGCTGGAGGGGAGGCCCATCGCAGATCTCGCGTCACGCCCGCACGCTCTGCTTCGGGACTTCGGTCGGGTGCTCGGCGAGCTCGACGCACGGCTTGCCGGTTTCGACGATCGCGCCCTCCATCGTGAGTTCCGCTGGGATCTGATGCGGGCGCCGGCGGTCATCGGGCTCACCGCTCATATCCCGGATCCCGCCGGACGCCGTCACGTCGTGCGCCGTCTGCGCCGGTTCGCGACCGACACGATTTCACGCGTGGAGCGACTGCCTTTCCAGGTCGTGCACAACGACGCAAACGATCACAATCTTCTGGTGCAACCTGCCGCTTCGGGGGACGGGTTCGTTCCCTGCGCCCTGCTGGATTTCGGCGATCTGTTGTGGACCCCTCGCGTAGCCGAGGCGGCGATCGCCACGACCTACGCGATGCTCGGGAGCGAGGAGCCGATCGAGGCCGCCGGGGCGCTGCTCGCCGGATACCACGCAGCCTTGCCGTTGGCGCTGGAGGAACGGGGGCTGCTGCCCGACTTGATCGAGGCGCGGCTCTGCGCCAGTGTGGCGATCTCGGCGTATGAGCGTGCGTGCGACCCGGACAACGCGTTCGTCACGGTTTCGGAGGCCCCCGCCTGGCAGTTGCTGGAGCGGCTCGCCGAGGAGCGGTTCCGCTCCAGGCTGGCGACGGCATTCGCGGAGATGACATGGCAAGAGGATTGACCGCCGACGAGATTCTCGCTCTCCGCGACAGGCACCTCGGCGGATCGCTCAGCGTGTCGTACCAGCGTCCCCTGCACATCGTTCGGGGTGAGCGGCAGTTTCTGTATGATGCCGCGGGTCGGGCCTATCTCGATTGCGTCAACAACGTCTGCCATGTCGGACACGGACATCCAAGGGTCGTGGAGGCCGCGTCCCGGCAGATGGCCGAGTTGAACACCAATACTCGCTACCTGCACGAGAACATCGTCGAGTACGCGCGCCGGCTCGGCGGACTCTTCCCGGACCCTCTCGAGGTCTGCTTCTTCGTCTGCTCGGGCAGCGAGGCCAACGAACTGGCCCTGCGGCTGGCCCGGACCGCGACGGGGAGGCGGGACGTGGTCGTGCTCGACGAGGCGTACCACGGGCATACGAGCGGGATGGTGGACCTGAGTCCCTACAAATTCAACGGCCCCGGCGGCGCCGGACGACCGGAACACGTTCATGTCGCGCCGGTGCCCGATCCCTTCCGCGGGCGATATCGGTACGGTGACCCGAGCGCCGGAGAACGGTACGCTCGCACCGTCGCCGACGAATTGAGAGCCGCCGAGTCCAGGGGGCGCCCGGCTGCGGCGTTCTTCGCGGAGTCCGTGCCGGGCTGTGCGGGCCAGATCGTTCCCCCGCAGGGATTCCTGCCTGCGGCCTTCGAAGCTGCACGGTCGGCCGGTGCTCTGAGCGTGGCCGACGAAGTGCAGGTCGGATTCGGCAGGGTAGGGACCCACTGGTGGGCAGTCGAGGCGCAGGGCGCGGTGGCGGACATCGTCACTCTCGGAAAGCCGATCGGCAACGGTCACCCGATGGGAGCCGTCGTCACCACCCGCGCGATCGCAGAGGCATTCGACAATGGCATGGAGTTCTTCAACACGTTCGGCGGCAATCCCGTTTCATGCGCGGTGGGCCTCGCCGTCCTCGATGTGATCGAGGAAGAAGAGCTGATGGAGAACGCGCGGTCGGTGGGCGAGCGATTCCGCGCCGGCCTGCGCGAGCTCTCCGGGACCTGCCCGATCATCGGCGACGTTCGTGGCCTGGGCCTCTTCATCGGCGTCGAACTCGTGCTCGATCCCGAGACGCTGGAGCCTGCCGGGGAACTGGCATCGCGGGTCGTAGACGCGATGCGGGAACGGGGAATCCTGCTCAGTACCGATGGTCCGTACCGGAACGTGATCAAGATCAAGCCACCGCTGGTGTTTCAGGCGACAGATGCCGACCGTGTGGTATCTGAGCTCGAAGCGGTGCTTGCGGAAAGCGCACTCGGAGTGTCCTGACAGGCAGTCCACGAATCAGCCAACGGAAGGGAAGCGATATGTTCGAGGCGGACACCTACACCGATCGACGGAACGAACTGGCGCGGGGCATGGGGCGGGGAGTCCTCCTGTTCGTCGGCAACGACCTGGAGCCGATGAACTACGCGGACAATCCGTATCCGTTCTGGCAGGATCGCAGCTTCCTCTACTACTGGGGGCTCGATGAGCCGGGCCTGGCGGGGCTCATTGACCTCGAGAGCGGCGATGCGACCCTTTTCGGCCACGATCCGACGATCGATGAAGTCGTGTGGACCGGTCCGCAGCCTTCGATCGCTTCGAAGGCGGAGCGGATCGGAGCGACGGCGGCCGAGCCGATCGCATCGCTTCCCGAGCAGCTCCGGGTGTTGCGATCGTCCGGCCGGCAGGTCCACCTCCTGCCCCTGTATCGCGCCTCCAGTCGGATCCGGGTCGCGGAATGGATGGGAGTCGGGCTGTCGGAGGTGGACGGGCTCGTATCGAGGCCGTTCATCGAGGCGGTCGTGGACCAGCGGATCATCAAGAGTGACGAAGAGATCGCGGAGATCGAGAAGGCGATGGCGATCACCCGGGCGATGCACCTGGAAGGGATGCGGGTGGCGCGGCCGGGAGTGGCCGAGTGGGAGGTCGCAGGCGCGGTCGAAGGCGTGGCGCTCCGTCACGGCGGCCGCCTTTCGTTCCCGATCATCTGCTCGAAGCACGGAGAGACCCTCCACAATCATCACTACGACAATGTGCTCGAGACCGGCGATCTCGTCGTGCTGGACACGGGGGGCGTCTCGCCCTCCGGATATGCCGGGGACATCACGCGAACGCTGCCGATCGGCGGACGGTTCGACGGGCGACAGCGAGCGATCTACGACCTGGTGCTGGATGCCGAGGTACGCTCGGTGGAAGCGGTCCGGCCGGGGGTCACCTACCGCGAAGTGCACCTCGCCGCCTGCCGCATTCTCGCCGAGGGGCTCTGCGAGCTCGGGCTGATGAAGGGGGATCCGGCCGAGGCGGTCGCCGCCGGCGCGCACGCGCTCTTCATGCCGCACGGCCTCGGTCACATGATGGGTCTCGACGTGCACGACGCGGAGGGCCTGGACGAGACGTACGCCGGGTACGGCTCGGAGATGAAGCGCAGCGAGCAGTTCGGACTCGCCTCCCTTCGCCTCGGTCGGACCCTGGAGCCGGGCTTCGTTCTGACGGTCGAGCCGGGCATCTACCTCATTCCGGCCCTGATCGACCGCTGGAAGGCAGAGGACCGGCATGCGGCCTTCATCGACTACGAGGAGCTCGAGTCGTGGACGACGTTCGGTGGCGTGAGGATCGAGGACGACGTGGTCGTCACCGCAGACGGCCACCGGGTCCTCGGCGAGCCGATCCCCAAGGCGCCCGACGAAGTCGAGTCCCTGCTCGCGCAATGAGAGTGCCATGCGTCTGACCCGGGATCAGCTCGAGATCGCACCGGCGGATCTGGCCCGTCGACTGGAAGACGGCGACCGCGTGCAGGTGCTGGACGTCCGGGCGCCCGAGCGGCTCGCGGCCGGGGTCGTGAGCCCGGTGCCCCCGGATCGCTTCATCAATGTGAGAGGATCCGAGCTGGTGGCCATGCCCGACCCCGCGGCAGTCGGTCTCACCCCCGACGAGGATGTCGTGGTCGTCTGCGGACGCGGCAACGACAGCCTTCGCGTGGCGGCCTGGCTTACCGTCGCCGGCTACGAGGCCCGGTCCCTGGCGGGCGGCATCACCGCGTGGATGCACCTATCTCTGGCGAGGGCCCTGCCGTCGCCGGAGGGGTTCGATCGGCTCACGCAGTTCGATAGACCCGGAAAGGGGGCGCTCGGCTACCTGCTCGTCAGCGGGGACGAGGCCCTCGCGGTCGATGTCTCGCTCTATCCAGAGCCCTGGCTTCGAGAGGCCGAACGGGCCGGGGCGCGAATCACGGCCGTCGCCGACACGCACGTTCACGCCGATTACATCAGCGGCGGACCCGATCTGGCGGCCGCACTCGGAGTGCCCTGGTACCTGCACCCGGCGGACATGGTGTACCCGTACGACGGCACCGCCGGAGTCCTGCCATTCACCTCGATCGAGCATGGCCAGGAACTGTCGGTCGGGGAGGGCAGAGTCCGGGTCATCCATACGCCCGGCCACACCGAGGGGAGCGTGACCTTCGTCGCCGGCGAGGAGGCGGCGCTGACCGGGGATTTCCTCTTCGTCGAATCCGTCGGAAGGCCCGATCTGGCCGGACGTGCCGAGGAGTGGAGCCGGGATCTCTGGGAGAGCACACACGCGGCGCTGACGGAGTGGGACGAGCGGTGGCTGATCCTGCCGGCACATTACGCCGGCGAGTCGGAGCGGTGCCCCGACCGATCCGTGGGTCGGGAGCTCGGGCGTCTTCGTGAGTCGAACGCCGCGTTGAGGATGGCGGCCGACAGAGATCGGTTTCTGTACTGGGTGCACGCACACACGACCCCGGCGCCCGAGGCTTATCCTCGGATCAAGGCGATCAACGTGGGCCTGATCGAGGTGGGTCAGGCGGAGGCGGATCTGCTGGAGGCGGGGAAGAACGAGTGCGCGATCGTCTGATGGCGAGCTCGAGGGTCGATGCGATCGCGAAAGCGACGGCCGAGGCCGCGAGCCCGAGGACGTACGGAGAGCCGAGGCCGGAGGCGGGAGCTTCCACGATTCGGGCACCCATCACCACCGACACGCCGGCCACGATCGCCGCCAGCGCCGCCGCGGAGCCGGGCCCTCGGGAATGCAGGCCCGCGATCAGCGGCACGAACAGGCTCACCGAGAGAAGAGTGTAGAAGACGGCCAGGGCTCCGATCACCGAGGGCAGCGCGAGCGCCAGCCCCACGCCGAGTCCGCCTCCCGCGAGCGCCGCCAGCCGGGCCATCCGCAGCACCTCGCGATCCGTGGCATCCGGACGCACGAATCTCCGCCAGAGATCTTCCGAGAGCGACGTGGCCAGCATGAAGAGAATCGCGTCGGCCGAGCTGATCTCCGCCGAGAAGACCGCGGCGAGTGCGAGCGAACCGAGGAGCAGCGGAAGGCCTTCCATCAGGACCGTCGGCAGGGCCAGTTCGGGATTCGCGAGATCGGGAGCGATCGACCGGGCGATCATGCCCAGGAGAGGGGGAACGAAGGCGAAAGCGAGCAGCGCCAGGGCGCAGGCGACTCCGGCGCGCCGCACGGTGGCTTCGTCGCGTGCCCCGAAGATCTTCTGCAGGAGTCCGGGTGAGACGATGAAGGCAGGAGCGAGCAGGAAGATCCAGGTCCAGCCCGAGTCCCCGCTCCGGCCGAACGCGAACCAGTCCGGGTTCTCCGGTGGAACCGCCGCCCGGACCGCCTCCCATCCGCCCGCTCCCGAGAGAGCGACGGGCAGGGCGAGGGCAAAGCCGCCGAGCAGGACCGAGAGCTGAACGAGATTCACCCACGCGGAGGTCAGCAGCCCGCCCGCCGCGAAATAGGCGGTTACGACGCCGCCGGCGGCCAGGCATCCCAACCACTTCGGAAGGCCCGCGACGACGTTGAGCACCCACGCGGCCGCGATCAGCTGGCCGGCGAGAATCGCCAGGGTCGCCAACCAGAGCAGTGCGGCGACGATCGCGCGCACGGAGCTGCCGTACCGCAACTCCAGGTAGTCGCCCACCGTGTAGAGCTCCCGCTCCCGTGCGATGCGCCAGATCGAAGGTCCGACCCAGAGGGCGAGAACCAGCGTGCCGATTCCCGCCGATCCGACCCACCACCACGCGGCCAGGCCATCGCGGTATCCGAGACCCGCGGCGCCTACCGTGGAGCCGGCTCCGATGTTCGCGGCGAGCAGGGTGGCGAACAACAGCCCCGGACCGAGGCTCCGGCCGGCGACGAAGAAGGAGCTGCTCGACTCGACGCGCCGGCCGATCCAGAGTCCCAGCGCGATGAGCCCGGCCGAATAGAGAAGGAGCAGAAGGAGAGCGGCGTTCACCGGGTCAGGGCGATCCGCTCAGGTCTCCGGCGGCCGGCAGACCGGGCAGGCTCTCTGCGGCACGCACCGCGCGCAGGATCGCCTCGACGACCACATCGGCGGCGAGGGCGCCCACTTCCGTGAGGTCGGCCCGGGGCCCCATCGATGCGTCGCTCGACTGCCCGGTGGAGAGCACGAAGAGAGCGTCACCGTCCCATGGGGTGTGCGCGGGCCAGACTGCGCGGGCCAGACCATCGTGCGCCATCCTGGCGACCATCGTCGCTTCGGACTTGGAGAGCACCGCGTTCGTGGCGACGACTCCGATGACGGTGTTGCCGGGGACCATGGCCCCGCCGCCGGAATCGCTCCTCAGCAGACGACGTGCGTCCGCGACACCGGTGCCGTCTTTCGTGCGGACGCCCGCGATCACCTCGCCCGTCGCTGGATCGATGACGTCGCCGAGAGGGTTCGCGGCGATCAGGGCGCCGACCACGAGGCCGTCCGAGCCGCGAACGGATGCCGATCCGATGCCGCCCTTCATCGCCCGTTCCATTCCCCGCAGTTTGCCCACCGTCGCTCCTGCGCCGGCGCCGACGTTCCCCTCCGCCGGAGGGGAGGGGACCGCCGAACGCGCCGCTTCGTACCCGCACTCGGCTCCGGGGCGTACGGCGCCATCGCCGACGTTCAGGTCGAACAGGATGGCCGCGACTACGATCGGCACCCGAAACCCCCCCGCCGCGTAACCGATGCCCTGTTCCTCGAGCCAGCGGGTCGTTCCCGTCGCCGCGTCCAGGCCGAAGGCACTTCCTCCCGACAACACCACGGCGTGAACGCGACTCACCGTGTTCACCGGGTCGAGGAGCGCCGTCTCCCGGGTGCCCGGAGCTCCGCCCCGCACGTCGACACCCGCCGTGGCGCCCGCGGGTGCGAGGACGACGGTGCAACCGGTGGGGCGCTGCGCGAGGGTGTGATGCCCGACTTGTATGCCGGGAACGTCGGTGATGCTCATGGCGTTCGTGTCCTGGGCGAAAAGAGGGCCCGTGCCCGGCAGCAGGGCGAGGGCCGTCAGAATCCGGATCGACGCGTGCATCGCAATCGCTCCTTGCGGGGTGGGCTTCCGACGTGGCGCCGGCGTCGGACAACGCTCGGGTCGCGGCGGTGCCGGCGCAAGCGTACGCCCTGCGCGAGCGGGAAGAACCCGGAACCCGATAGAATGTATCGGAGGAGATGTTGCAGTCCTGCAACCCCCATTGACGATCGAAATGCATAAGTTGCTCTCCACCAGCAGGTTGAGATTGGGCACGGGCGTTGCAACCTGCTATGGTGAACCGGGCCGACGGGGCCCCGAAACGAAACTCGAGACTGAAGGGCAGAGATGTCGCAGCGACCCGAGCTACCGACGAGCACCGACGATCTCCTCCGGCAGGTGGCAATGACCGATCGTGCGCGCCACCTCGTGGCGCTGTACCTCGAAGCGACGCGCGAATCGGTGGACGCCGACCCGGCCGGAGCCGCTGCGCGGGCGCTGCGGCGACTCCCGCAACAGGGCCCCCTCCGCCGACAGAAGGACCGTGACGTCCTGAAGGCGATCCGGATCATCGTGAACGAGCTCGAGTCGAGCGAGGCGCTCCGGAAGCAGTTGCGCTGGGTGCTCGAGGAAGCCGAGTGGAGGGCCCGCCTCGGCGCGAAGTAGCCTGCCGGAACCTCTCTCCCACCCGCGGGTCTCCGTACTGGCGCGTCAGGATCGCAGGAGAGACCTTGTATCCCTGCGGATTTCTGCGCATCCTTCGCGCCCCTTGAAACGCGGACACTCGACCGACTGATGTGATGATCATTACGCTGACAGAGGGAGTCGATGCAGGGATCGTTCGCGATTCCCTCGCTGCCCTCGGCCTGTGGACTTCCCCGTTCGAGGGACGGCGCGGGTCCGTGCAGTTGTTCGTGCATTCGCATTCCGGCGACGTGGACCGCGACGCATTGCTCGGCGTGCCGGGCGTGGAGGACGTTTCCGAGCCGGCCTCGCGACACCCCCGGGTGGACGAGTTGAGCTCCCGAGTCGAGATCGGCGGGATCGACATTGGCGGAGATGCCGATCCCGTGCTGATGGCCGGACCCTGCAGCGTCGAGTCGGAAGCCCGTATCCACGAAACGGCTGAGCGGCTGGCACGGCTGGGGGCCCGCTTCCTTCGCGGCGGTGCCTACAAGCCGCGCACCTCGCCGTATGACTTCCAGGGAGTCGGAACGTCAGCGCTCCACTGGTTGCGGGAAGCGGCCGACGCGAACGGTCTGCTCGTGGTCACGGAGGCGCTCTCCGAGAGCTCCGTGGATGCGGTCGCAGAGGTGGCGGACCTGGTTCAGATCGGCTCGCGGAACATGCACAACGGAGCCCTTCTGGATGCGGCCGGCCGCAGCGGTCGGCCGGTGCTCGTGAAGCGGGGCATGGCCGCGACGGTCGAGGAGTGGCTCTCGGCCGCAGAGTACTGCCTCGCGGGCGGGGCGCCTGCGGTTCTCTTCTGCGAGCGGGGAATCCGGAGCTTCGATGACCGGACCCGCAACCTGCTGGATCTCGGGTCCGTGGCGCTCCTGCGTCACGTCTACGGCCTGCCGGTGATCGTCGATCCGTCGCACGGCCTGGGCCGAAGGGATCTCATTCCGCACCTGAGCCGGGCCGCGATCGCCGCCGGCGCCGCCGGTCTGCTGATAGAGGTCCACCCGGACCCCGGGCATGCGATGAGCGATGGACCTCAAGCGCTGACATTCGACGAGATCGAGTCACTCGCAGCGGACCTCCACGCGCCCTTCCCGTTCGCCGTCCCCCTGACCGGCTGAGCCCGGGACCGCCGGACGCCGTGGCGACCGGGACCCGGAACTGCGATCCGGCGGCTGCAGGCGAGCTGCGGGATGCCGTCCGTGCGCGGCTGTCCCGGATCGAAACACCCGAGGGTCCGTTCGTCCTGTCCTTCGATCTCCCGTCCGGTTTCGAGCCCCTGCGGGTCTGGCGGGCATTTCCGGGCGCGGAAGCCACCTTCTGGCGATCGCCCGACGGTCCGAGCAGCACCTCGGCCGGCCGTGCCGGAGTCGTTCCGGCGGGACCCGGCACCGATCCTCGGCGTTCGGCGGAGGCGCTGAATAATCTGGCCGATCGCCTGATTCACCTCGACCTGCGATCCGGCGGACCGTGCGCGGAGCCGGTGCGCCTGTTCGGGGGTACGGCGTTCGCCCCGACCGCCGCCGACGGAGCGTGGAAGGCTTTCGGAACAGGCGGCTTCGTCCTTCCCCGTCTGATCGTCGAGGAAACGGGTGAAGGCGTCCGGGGGCGGCTGGTGTTCGACGGGCCCGCGACCGCGGAGAACCAGGCCCTCGCAGGAACCTGGATCGAAGCGCTGTGCGCCGGGCCCGGACGGGACGCCCTGTCCACGGTGCCGACGGACCCGGACGCGCGGACGATACAGGCGACTGGTACGGTTCCCGACGGGAACGGACCGCGAACGGTTCCGGAGGACTGGGTGCGCCTCGTCGAAGCGGCGCGAAGCGAGATCCGGGGTCGGAACCTGCGCAAGGTCGTCGTCTGCCGGAGGCGCACGATTCCTCTGCCGGGCCCCTGCGATCCCGTCCCGCTGCTTTCCGGGCTCGCCGCCCGCCGGGGCGAGTACGTGTTCGGAGTGCGTCGTGGCGACCAGACCTTTCTCGGCGCTTCGCCCGAGCTCCTGATGGAGAAACGTGGAGACCGGCTCCGCACCGAGGCACTGGCGGGCACCCGTCGGCTGAATCCGGAGATCGATCGGACCGCTGCGCTGGCCCGGGCGGCCGAGGGACTGTTCGGGAGCGGCAAGGACCTCGAGGAACACGCGCTCGTCGTTCGGGGAATCGTCGAGGCGCTCGAAGAGATCGCGGTCCGGCGCACGCTGCCGCCCTGGCCCGAGGTCAGGGGCTTGACCGGGCTCGCACATCTCTGCTCCGTGATCGAGGCCGATCTGCGACCCGGGCTGGGTCCGTTCGAGACCCTCGCCGCGCTGCATCCCACCCCGGCGGTCGGTGGCCTTCCCCGGGAGGCCGCGCTGCGGTTCCTGTCCGACTCGGAATCGGTGGAAAGGGGCTGGTACGCGGGGCCCGTCGGTTGGGTGACGACCGGCGGGGACGCGCAGATCGCGGTGGGCATCCGCTCGGCTCTTCTCGACCCCGACCGGGCGTGGCTGTACGCCGGAGCGGGGATCGTGCTCGCCTCGGATCCCGAGGACGAATACCGGGAAACCCAAGCGAAGCTCCAGCGCCTGTCGTCGGTGCTCGGAGTCAAGGAGATTCCGGGATGAGCCAGGCCAACCTGCAGGCCGTCTGGTCCGAGCTGCTGATCGATGCCCTCGCCGCGAGCGGAATCCGGCGCGCAGTCGTGAGCCCGGGGTCGCGTTCCACGCCCCTGGTCCTGGCGATCCGGCGAGCCGAGGCGGAGGGCCGACTCGAAGCGATCGTGGTCGCCGACGAGCGCGTGGCCGGGTTCGTCGCGCTCGGCCAGGGGAGGGTGACCGGCGAGCCGGCCCTGCTCGTCTGCACCTCGGGGACCGCGGCCGCTCACTATTACCCGGCCCTCATCGAGGCCTCGCTGTCGGGCGTGCCGCTCGTCGTCCTCACCGCGGACCGGCCGCCGGAACTGCTGGCGCGCGGCGCCAATCAGACGATCGACCAGGCGCATCTCTTCGGTCGATGGGTGCGGGAATCTCTCGATCT
>JARRPS010000029.1:0-13366 GCA_037382625.1 Gemmatimonadota bacterium
GTCGCGACTGAGCAGGCCGAAACCGACACGGATCGGGAGAACTCGATGTCGGTGGTGCCGCTCAGCGCCGGCCGCCGCCCACCAGGGCCGTGTCCCAGACCCCATAGATGCGGAGCTGCGGAACTCGCTGGCTCGTGTCCTCGAAGATCTCGAAGTGGCTGTCGCGAAGGAACAGGTAGGCATCCGCCCCGATGCCGAAATTCGAGCCGATCGGCACCATGCCGCGCGCACCGATGATCTGCACGTCGTGATAGGCGTCGCTGCCGTTCAGGCTCGATCCGTTCTGCGTGTCGACCCACTGATACCAGTAGAAAGCGCTGAGGACCTGGCGTCCCTTGTACGACAGATTCGCCCCGATCCGACCTCCGAGTCCGGGACCGAAATCGTATTCCCGGAACCGCTCCCGGTTCGGGATGTCGTTCGCGAGGAACGCCCACTCGGAATTCACCGCGCTGAGCAGCGCGAAGATGGCGTCGATCTGGGTCCGGATCGACCAGTTTTCCGATAGACCGAAGCGCGAGTGCAGCGACGCGTCGAACATCTGTCCGCCGAATTCGAACGCGTTGTTGTTCATGTACTGGAATTCCTGCTCGATGGCGAAGACGTGCTGCGTGTCGCCCCCACTCTTCAGGTCCCAGGTGAACAGGTTGCCTCGCACGCTGAGTCGGCCCAGCGTCTGCTTGTCGCCGATATTCAGCTGTACGCCCAGGTCGAAGACGTCGAACGGTTTCCGCCGCTGGCGGGCGAACTCGTCTCCGAACTTGAATTCGACCTGAAACAGGCCATGCGTTTCCGAGCTGTCGCTCAGCGACTCGCCCTCGCCGATGATTCGGACACCGGCGCTGAGTCGATTGGAGAGAATGCCGGGAATGTGATCCTCGGGTTCCTCCGGATTCTCCATCACGCGCCCCGATCGTCCGCTCACGAGACGGTTGAATCCGCGCACGGGGCTGAGTGCGAACGCCCCGATCTCGCGCCAGGTGCGCTCCGAGCCGGTGGCCGTGTTGTCGAGTACCGTGCCCGAGACCCGATAGAGCATCTCTCCGACGGCTGCCCCACCCACGCCGGTCGCGATCCAGTCGTTCCAGGCCGGCGGGTGAGTCTCGCCGCAGCACTCCCACATCAGGCTTCCGAACAGCGAGAAGCCGAGGGACTCCCAATAGTTGAATCCGTTCGAGCGGCCCGCGTTGTAGTAGAGACTGCCGTGGAACGGGTGCGCGAACATGTTGGTATTGAAATTGTTGTCGTCGTAGGTGAATCCGCCCTCGATGTTGTTCCACCAGGAGCGCGGATTGACCTGGGTGAAGTCGGCGCCCCGTATGTACTCGTTGAACGACCAGACCAAAATGTTGATGAAGGTCACTTCACCGACGGCCGCGCCCAGGCTGTGTCTCTCGCCCCAGGGCCCGAGCTCTTCTTCGTCGTCCTGCCCGTCCAAGGCATCGGCGGACGGCGCATCATCCGTTTCGGCGGCGGGGATCGGGGCTTCCGGGTCCGGAGCCGGCACGGTGGCCGGAACGGCCGGCTGCAGCCGCTCGGCGTTCGTCGGCCCGGTCACCTCCTGGGCCATGCCCGTCGCGGCGGACGTGAGCTGCGGCCATCCGCGTAGTCATGCCCACCGAGGGCCCTCGAAAATCGCTCATATCACGGATAGAAAGAAACGCCGGCGAGGACGCCGATCGTCGAGCCGGAATCGAAGTTCTCCAGACCTGCCGAGTTTCCCTCGACCTCACTGATGCTGAATCCGGTCCAGAGCGCCGAGATATCGGCGCTCCATTTCCGAGCGAACGGAATCTCGAGTCCTCCCCGCAATCCGTATTGCACGCCGGTTTCCCGGTCCTCCACGTTCTCGCCCGGCTCCTCCGGCGTCGTCCAGTAGTTCCACTCGGGACGCAGGCGGACGAATCCGACCCTGCCTTCGACGTACGGACGGAGAGCGCCGTCGGTGATGAACTTGTAGCCGACGAGGAGATTGAGCGTCACGCGGCTGACGCTCTGCGCGAGCTCGGCCACCACGGGAGGAAGATTGTCGGTGATCACGTCGTACGAAACGACATTGACGCCGACGCCTGCCCGGAGGTGCCCGAAATGGTAATAGATGTCGAATTCGCCGGTGATACCCTGATCCAGCACCTGCGACGCGCCCCCGCTCACCGTCTCCCAATCGAGGACGCCGGTGAAGCCGAATCGGTCCTGAGCCGCGACAGGCGAACTGGCCAGAACGGAGATGGCGAGGAAAATGAGTAGGGACGAAGCGTGTTTCAGGCCTACTTCTCCTGTCACGATGACGCGAGAGACCCGGATACCCGGTGAGCCTATGGCACCCGCAGCCGACTGCGCAAGGGCATTGCGCGCGGAGCGATGGCTCTGCAGATCCCGATGCATGGCTTGGAGTCTTCCGATATCGGTTCGTGTCCGACCGCGACGCATGGCGCCCCGGTCGGAGGACTCGTCGACCCGTCGGGTCCTTCTGCTGTTCGGCGCTCTGACCGCGATCTGCGGGAATCCCCTGGACGCGCAGACACTGCGGGGACGTGTGGTGGAGCAGGGTACCGCCTCGCCGATTCCGGGTGCGCTTCTGCTCCTTCAGTCTCCTGAGGGAGAAGAATTCGCTTCCGCCGTCTCCGGCGAGAGCGGAGCCTGGGTGCTTCGCGCTCCCGGGGCGGGAGAGTGGTTCGTCCGGGTGGAACGGATCGGGTTCGCCGGCACCACGACCGGGCCCTTCCGCGTCGCCGTCGGGTCCGACGTGACCGTTCCGCTCGAAGTGTCGAGCGCTCCCCTCGAACTGCCCGCGCTCACGGTGGAAGGCGAATCGGGCGAATGTGGCCTCGATCCGGAGGAAGGAGAGGCGGTCTGGCGTCTCTGGGACGAGTCGCGCAAGGCGTTGCGAGTGGCCGAGATCACGGAGGGAAGTGTCGCCTTCCTCACCGAGGTCACGGAGCGGCAGGTCGATCCCTGGGGCACGACGATTGGACGCGAACACACCGAGTTGAGGACCTCGGCAGGTCGGAGCCCGTTTGGCGTCCCGACGGCTGCCGATCTCCAGGCACGGGGATACGTCAGGGACTCGGCCAGCGGAGGCCTCGCCTACTACGGCCCTGACGCCGCCGTCCTGTTGTCGGATATCTTCCAGGCGTCGCACTGCTTCGCGGCCGTTGCCGGAGGTGATGGGCAGGTCGGTCTGTCGTTCGAGCCAGCCGAAGCGCCGCTGCGCGTGGACATTCGAGGCACGCTCTGGCTGGATGCCAGGAGCTCCGAATTGCGATCGATCGACTTCGCGTACGAGGGCCTTCGGGAACGCGACGAACTGGGAATCGGTCCCGACGCATCCGGCCGGATCGTCTACGACCGGATCGAAGATGGAGGCTGGATCGTCAGGGAATGGACGATCCGGGTACCCATCGACAGCCGGCTGTACGGCGGTCGGAACTACAAGCTCTACCAGGAGACCGTGGGCAGAGTGACCTCCACCCGCCGGATCGGTACCGATGTGCCGACCCCTCGCCGAGCGCCGCGCATAGACGAGCGCGGCGCTCGCGGCGATACGACCGGGGACTGAAGCCGCTCAGCTTCGGTATCGGTCTCCGATGGGCAGAGACCGGACCGGCTCTCCGGTGAGGGCGAACAGCGCGTTGCACACGGCGGGGGCAATGCACGGGAGGCCGACCTCCCCGATCCCCCCGATCGGGTCGCCTTCCGCGATGATGTGTGTCTCGACACGCGGCATCTCCCGCATGCGCAGGATCGGATAGCGGTCGAAATTCCCCTCGGCAGCGGCTCCGTTCTCGATGGAGATTCGACCGTAGAGCGCGGCGGAAAGTCCGTAGACGATACCGCTCTCCATCTGTGCTTCGACCGTGTCGGGGTTGACGACGAATCCGCAATCGATCGCGCAGACGACCCTGGGCACGTGCACGGCTCCGTCCCGGATCTCGACCTCCGCCACCTGCGCCACGACACTTCCGAAGCACTCTGCGACCGCACAACCCATGGCCCTTCCGTCCGCGGCCGGACTCGCCTGCCGCGGCTGCTCCCGACCTGATTCTCCGCCCGGCCAGCCTGCCTTTTCGGCCGCCAGCCGGAGTGCTCGGACTCTTCGGGGGTGGTCGCCGAGCAAGGCGAGCCGGAACTCGAGCGGGTCCCGTCCGCCGGCCGCGGCCAGCTCGTCCAGAAAGCACTCGGTGACCCAGACGTTCTGCGAATTGGAGACGGCCCGCCAGAAATGCACGCTGACCGGAAGTCCCGGATCGGCCCAGGTGACGTGGATATTGGGAATCGCGTATCCGAGATCGCCGGCGTTCTCGGTCGCCGTCGGATCCACCCCGTCCCGCAAACCGGCCCCGATGCTCAACAGAATCGAGGGGCTGACCATCCGATGTTCCCAGGCCACGGGCAGGTCCTCGCCGTCCAGGGCCCCTACCAGATGGTTGTAGGCCACCGGCCTGTACGAACCGGCCCGCATGTCGTCCTCGCGCGTGTACATCAGCTTGACCGGCGCCCGCAGCGCCTGCGAGGCTTCCACGGCGTCCGCCACGAAGTCATTTCGGGACCGTCGCCCGAATCCGCCTCCCAGCATCTGGGTGTGGATACGGACCTTCTCCACGGGAAGACCGGTAATTCGTGCGGCGATGTCCTGCGCCGAGGTCTGTGCCTGCGTGCCCGTCCAGATTTCGCACTCGTCCGGACGCACGTCGGCCACGCAGTTCATCGGCTCCATGGTGGCGTGAGCCAGAAACGGTGCCTGGTACTCCGCCTCGATTCGCTTCGCGGCGGCGTCCACGGCAGCTGGCACATCGCCGTCGCTCCGGACCACGGCCCCGTCGCCCGCGAGGGTGCGAGAGAGCTCCAGGATCGATGCATCGCTCGCATCTTCAAAATCTCCGGGGCTCCACTCGATCTCCAGCGCATCGCGTCCCTTCTTCGCCGCCCAGAATCCGTCGGCCGCGACCACCACCCCGGAGGGAATCTCGACCACCTGCCGGACACCGGGAACGGCCAGGGCCGATTCGGGATCGAAGCGGCGGACCGATCCGCCGAACACGGGCGGACGGGCGACGAGAGCCGTAAGCATCCCCGGCACCTTGACGTCCATTCCGAAGATCGCCGAGCCATCGGTCTTGGAGGGAGAATCGAGCCGGCGCACCCTCGATCCGATCAGACGGTAGTCCTCGGGGCTCTTGAGCACGGGATCTTCGGGGGCTTCGAGGTCGGCGGCTTCGTCGGCCAACTCACCGAACGTCAGAGTACGCCCGGACGCACCGTGCTCGACCTTCCCATCCGCCGCGTGGCACTCCGATGTCGGGAGGCCCCAGCGCAGGGCCGCCGCCTCGATCAGCATCAGCCGGGCCGAGGCGCCGGCGATGCGCATCCTCTCGTAATTGGTCCGTATGCTGGTCGAGCCGCCCGTGCTCTGGCGGCCGTAGAGATCCCGGTCGGCGGGGGCGTGTTCCGTGCGTACCCGCTCCCACGGGACGCCCAGTTCCTCGGCGAGAAGCATGGCCAGAGCCGTGTGTGTCCCCTGACCCATCTCGGACTCGCTGATGAGGAAGGACACCGAGTCGTCGGTGCCGATCCGTATCCACGCGTTCAGCGTGCCCGGCCCGAGCGCCCCGATCGCCTCGGCCCGACGGTCGCAGCCCAGCAGGCTGAAGCCCAGGACGAGTCCGGCGCCCGCTCCGCCGCTCACGGCGAGAAACCCTCTTCTGGACAGCGTCTCTCCGGTCATCGGTCTTCTCCCCGGGCGGCGCGGTGGATCGCAGCGCGAATCCGCCCGTACGTTCCGCAGCGACAGAGGACCGGCGACATCCACTCATCGATCTGCTCGTCGGTGGGCGACGGATGTTCCTGGAGAAGCGCGGCCGCCGTCATGACCTGCCCCGGCTGGCACCAGCCGCACTGGGGCACATCGACCTCCAGCCACGCCTTCTGAACGGGGTGTGACAGGTCGTCGGAGAGTCCCTCGATCGTCAACACTTCCCGCTCCCCGACTCCTTCGATCGCCACGAGGCAGGCGTACGCGATTTCGCCATCGAGGTGTACCGTGCAGGAGCGGCACTGCCCGGTGCCACATCCGTACTTGGTTCCGGTCAGATCGAGCTCGTCGCGCAACACCCACAGGAGGGGCGTGTCAGCGGGCACGTCCACCGTCCGGTCCGTGCCGTTGACGGTGATGGAATACTGGGGCATGATCGCTTCCCGTTGTGGAGGTTCAGGGAAGTCTGGGTCTCGAGCGGAGTCAGCGTCAAGCCGGATCGCCATCACCGTGGCGTCGCGGCGCGCGTCGAGCATAGACTCATGAGGGGAAGCGGGCCCGCGCTCGACTCGGGTCCTCGTGCCGACGGGACACGATTTCGAGGTGCAATTGTTCGCGACGATCATCGCCGGGTTGACGGCGGGCGCCGTGCACGTTCTGGCCGGACCCGATCACCTTGCGGCCGTGGCTCCACTGGCCGCGAACGGCGACGGCAGCCCGTGGCGGTCCGGTCTCCTCTGGGGACTCGGGCACGCGGGCGGGGTGCTCCTCGTCGGTTTCGCCGCGATTCTCCTTCGGGGCCTGCTTCCGGTCGAGCTTCTGTCGGACTGGAGCGAACAGCTCGTGGGTCTCGTGCTGATCGGAATCGGTGTCTGGGGCATCTGGCAATCGAGACGCCAGGGGGTCCACACTCACGAACACGCGCACGGCCAGGCCCGTCACGTCCATCTGCACGTGCACCCGCTGGATCGCGAGGAGCGGCGAGAGCATGCCGCGGGATCGGATCATCCGCATGGCGGGACCCACGTTCACGCCCGGACCTCGGGCATGGCGCTCGGCGTGGGGATCCTTCACGGTCTCGCCGGAAGCGCCCACTTTCTGGGCGTGCTTCCGGCGCTCGCTCTTCCGACGCGGACCGCGGCAGCGACATATGTCGGTTGCTTCGGGTTCGGCACCGTGGCGGCTATGACCGGTTTCGCCGCACTGATCGGCCGGCTGGCCGATCGCAGCGCAGAGAAGGGCACACGGGCCTACCAGCGGCTGCTGGGTGTCCTCGGAGTGCTGGCGATCGCGGTCGGGATTGCCTGGCTTCTGCCCTGACCTGCGGGCCTCGCCTTTCAACACGGGGCCGGTCACGGCCGGAGCGAATCATGAAATCGTGCCCGAACGGGCACAGGGGCAGGAGAGGCGGAACGTGAACTCGAGAACTCCAGCGACCCTTCCCATCCTCCTTCTGACGATCGGTTTTCTGGCATGCGGAGAGCCGGCCGAGGAAGGTCCTCGGGCGGATCTCGTCCTGCGGAACGGGAAGATCGCCACGATGGATCCCGAGATTCCCTTCGGCACGGCCATCGCGATCACCGGGGATCGGGTCAGCTGGGTCGGCGACGAAGACGGCGTCGAGTCGTGGATCGATGAAGGGACGGAAGTCCTCGATCTGGACGGGAGTCTGGCCGTCCCCGGCCTGATCGAGGGGCATGCCCATTTTCTGGGCCTCGGAGAGGCGCTGGCCGGACTCGACCTGCTCGACACGAAGTCGTGGGAGGAGGTGTTGGCGCGAGTCGAGGAGGCGACCCGGGAGTTGCCTCCCGGAACGTGGATCGTTGGCCGGGGCTGGCACCAGAGCAAGTGGGAGGCGCCGGCCGATCCCTCCGTGCGGGGCTTTCCCGGCCACGACGCGCTCAGCGCCGTCTCCCCGGATCACCCGGTCGCGCTGAGCCATGCCAGTGGACACGCGATACTCGCGAATGCCCGGGCAATGCGGGAAGCGGGCGTGGATCGATCGACTCCGGCACCCGAGGGCGGTGAGATCCTGCGCTACGAAGATGGCACCCCCTCCGGCGTGTTCGTGGAGAACGCCGAGGAACTGATCGACGACGCGTTCGCGCGCTGGCTCGAGCAGCTCCCGGAGGACCGGAGGCGGGAGCGAATTCGTGAGCAGATCAGGCTCGCCAACCGCGAGGCGCTGCGAAACGGGATCACGACCTTCCAGGACGCCGGCGCATCCCCCGACGAGGTCGAGGCCTACCGGGCAGCGATCGCGGCTGGCGACCTGGATGTACGCCTCTGGGTGATGATCTCCGAGGCTTACGCGACACCCGAAATTCTGGACCGTCTGAGACTGACCGACGACCCGACTCACCGATTGACCGTCCGAGCGATCAAGGCATACTCCGACGGGGCCCTCGGCTCCAGGGGCGCCTGGCTGCTGGAGCCGTACGCGGACGACCCCGGGAATACGGGGTTGAACACCGTGCCGATGGAGCGGATCCGAGCCGTGGCCGACATGGCGCTGATGCACGGGTACCAGCTGTGCACGCACGCGATCGGCGATCGGGCCAATCGCGAGGTGCTCGATGTCTACGAGGCGGCGTTCGCGGCCCACCCGGAGGCCGCGCGGGACGCCCGGTTTCGGATCGAGCACGCCCAGATTCTTCATCCCGACGACGTACCGCGATTCGCCTCACTGGGCGTCCTGGCTGCCATGCAGGGCATTCACGCCGTGTCCGACGGTCCCTGGACGCCCGAGCGCCTCGGCGAGGAGCGCACGGAAGAGCGAGCGTTTCTCTTCCGGGATCTCCTGGATGCCGGGGTCGTCGTTTTGAACGGAACGGATGCGCCGGTGGAGCGGGTCGATCCGATCGCATCGTATGCCGGAGCGGTCACGGGGATCACCGCGGATGGGGAGGTATTCGTTCCCGACCACCTGATGACTCGGGACGAGGGGCTGCGCTCCTACACGATCTCCGCGGCGTACGGAGCCCACGAAGAGGAGAACCGGGGGTCGCTGACGCCCGGTAAGCTGGCAGATGTCACCGTGCTCTCACGGGATATTTTGTCCGTGCCGGCCGACCAGGTCGCGGGCGCGAAGCCGACTCTGACCATCGTGGGAGGCAAGATCGCCTGGCAAGCCGAGGGCACGGACGCCCGGGATTAGAGGAGGTCGAACCGATGAGCCGAGAGCAGCCGACCAAGCGACGGGCATCCCGGACGGCCCGAACCGGGTCAGGCGCCGCATTCATCCACTGGCTGGTCGCGGCCGGCGTTGCGGGATGCGGCGGTGCGCAGCTGGAAGACGATCCCACGGCGGACCCCCTGGCAACGGACGGCGAGGCGCCGGCCGCCTTCGTGTTCATGTCGGAGCGCACAGGACAGGGAGACCTCTACGTCACCGATATCTCCGGATCCAGGCTTCGACAGCTCACGTTCTCACCGGCGCCCGACTACAGCCCTCGGTGGGCCGACGGGACATCCACTCTCTACTTCCTGTCGGACAGGAGTCCCGATCCGGGTGTGTACCGGATGACGCTGGAGCGCGACACCGCTCTCTTCGTGCAACCCAATCCCGCGGGCGAAGAAGCGCCGAGCCCCTCGCCGGACGGCCAGTGGATCGCCTATCCGGCGACGCGGAACGGCAACGAGGACATCTACGTGTCCCGCCCCGACGGAAGCGAGGAACGGCGGATCACCGAGAGCGAGGGCAACGACAGGCAGCCTGCCTGGTCGCCGGACGGGCGGACACTCGCCTTCACCTCGTTTCGCGACCGGAACGCCGAGATCTACACGATCGAGGTCTGGGGCGGCTCGCCCCGGAACATCACACGCAGCCGCTCGAACGACACGCACCCCTCCTGGTCCCCCGACGGAGAGATGATCCTGTTCGATTCCGACCGTCCGCCGAACGGCAATCCGGACATCTTCGTGACCGACCGACTGGGAACCCGCGTGCGGAATCTGACCAATCATGGAAGCGTCGACCTGATCGCCTCCTGGTCTCCCGATGGTCGGTGGATCACCTTCGGATCGAGTCGCGATGGGGACTGGGAGATCTACGCCATGCGGCCGGATGGTTCCGAGCAGCGCCGGGTGACGCGCAGCCGGGGATTCGATGGCGACGCGAACTGGGTGCCCGCCGACAAGGTCCGCTGGGGTCCGGTCAGGCCCTGACGGTCAGCGCGGTCGGTCGTGTCGAGCCGGCTGCGGTGACGATTCGCGGAGCGACTCGGTCCGCGCCTGGAATCGATCGGCGAGACGCGAGGCGATCGGGCCGGGGTTTCCCGAGCCGACGGGCGTGCCATCCAGTTGCACGATCGGCAGAATCTCGGTGGTCGTGCCCGCCAGAAAGAGCTCGTCGGCTCCGTGCAGCTCCTCCACCAGGACGGGGTGCTCGGCGAAGGGGATCTCCACCTCGGCGCAGAGCTCCAGCGCCACCCCCCGCGTGACGCCGGGCAGAATGTAGTTGCTCCTCGGCGCGGTCCGGACCTCGCCACCGATCACGGCGAAGAAGCTCGAGCGAGTCCCCTCCAGCGCCACTCCGTCCCGCACCAGCACGGCCTCGAGGGCGCCCCGCTCGTGCGCGTCCTGGGCGGCCATGCAGTTCGGCAGGAGCGAGACGGACTTGATGTCGCACCGGGTCCAGCGGTGGTCGGGAGCCGTGATCACGGCGCAACCCACCGCGGGATCTACCGAGGGCGTGAACGGGCGTACCGTCACGTACACTGTCGGCTCGACGGGCGAGTCCGGGAAATGGTGAACCCGGGGAGCGGCGCCCCGCGTGACCTGAAGGTAGAGAACCGCATCGGCCGACTCCAGGCCGTTTCGCGCCAGGAGCTCCCGCCCGATCGAGGGGATCGCCCCCGCGTCCACACCATCGATACGGAGGGCCGCCAGCCCATCCCGCATACGGCCCATGTGTGCGTCCAGGGCGAAGGGCCTGCCGCCGTAGTATCTCACTACCTCGTAGATCCCGTCGGCGAAAAGGAACCCCCGGTCGTCGGGCGAGATTCGGACGTCGTCACGTTCGAGGTAGCTGCCGTTGAAGAAGACGGTGTCGGGCATGAGTCGCGACCTTCTCTGCGGATCGGTTTCCGCGGCCCGTTACGGTTTCGGACCGCCGTGCGTTCGTCAGGGGAATATAGCCGCGGTCCCGGCTCACGGCCCCCCCGGGGCTTCGCCCATTGCACTTCCGGGCGGGCGATAGTCCCTTTGGCACTGCCGGGGCCGGTCCGAGGGCTCCGAGGAACCCACGACGGAGGACAGGATGGGGTATCAGCCCGGTTGCCAGGGCCGCGTAGTCGTAGGAGCCCTGCCCGAGAGGGTTCAGCGATCGCTCGTCTCGTTGCCGGGCGACTGGCTGGAATACGATCCGCCCAGTGGCTCGATCGTGGTGCGGCACATTCAGCCCACCGACGACCCGATCCTGCCCGCCGTAACGGTCGAGCTGGTTCGAATTCTCTCGGCGCTTCCGTTCGAGAGCCTGGCGGAAATCGAGGGCGGCGACCTCTTCGTTCACACCGAAGAATCCGGTCGTCTCGTCCGGCTGAGGGTCACGAAGGGCGGCGCCCTCCACATCCAGTGGGCGCGACCCGGGTACAGCGGGGCTCAGAAGCGGGCGTGGAGCGATGGCCGCGAGCTGTTGCACGAGCCCTGGAACCATCGCTTGAACGGAGAGGTCACCTTCCGGTCCGTGGATGCACGCGGTGCGGAAGAGACACTCCGGGAACTGGCCGATACGTACGAGGGTCTGCACCCGGAAGGCGAGTTCGAAGCAGTGTCGGAAGGACCGGAGGTGCGACTGAGGCTCCGCGACGTGAATCTGGATGGAAAGCTGTTCGTCGAGGCGCTGCACCGTCTCGCAGGTCCGCGCACGCTGGAAGGACAGGTGGACGTCGGGTCCTTCGGGGAGCTGGTGCCGGAGCAGCTCGTCCGCGTGCTTTTCGAGAAGGGGAAGACCTGGGTGCAGCACCCGATGCTCTGGACCTGACGGTACTGCCGAACCGACGAAGTCGATCTCCGGGCAACCGGGATGACCTGATCAAGATCCGGGAGAAGCAACGTGCTCGACTATTTTCTTTCCGATGAACACCAGATGATCCGCGAGCTCTCGCGAACGATCGCGGACGAGGTGCTCCGTCCGGTGGCGGCGGAATACGACCGGAGCGGAGAATTCCCCTGGCCCGTCGTCGAAAAGATGGCGGAGGCCGGCCTTTTCGGTGTGTTCATCGAGGAGCGCTACGGAGGGCTGGGCGACGGGGACCGGACGATGAACATGGTGTTGGTCACCGAAGAGCTCTCGAAGGCCTGCGGCGGGATCTCGCTGGCGTTCGCGGGAACTGCGCTCGGAACCCTTCCGATCATCATTGCCGGAAGCGACGAGCAGAAGGAGAAATATCTCCCGTCGATCGCGGCCGGAGAACGCCTCGCCGCTTTCGCGCTGACCGAGCCACAGGCGGGCTCCGATGCCGCCGGTATCCGCACGACGGCGATCCGGGACGGCGACCACTACGTGGTCAACGGCATCAAGCAATGGATCACGAACGGTGGAGACGCCGAGATCTACACCGTCGTCGTGATGACGAACCCGGAGAAGGGGCCGCGAGGCGCCAGCACCCTCGTGATCGAAAAGGACACCCCCGGCTTCGGTTTCGGGAAGAAGGAAGACAAGATGGGGATCCGGGCCTCGTCGACGCGCGAGCTCGTGTTCGAGGACTGCCGGGTCCCGGTGGAGAACCTGCTCGGCCGCGAGGGAACGGGATTCATCACGGCGATGAAGACCTTCGATGCCTCCCGGCCCGGCGTCGGCGCCCAGGCTCTGGGTATCGCCCAGGGAGCGCTGGATCTGGCGGTGGACTGGGCGATCTCCCGCAAGCAGTTCGGTTCGCCGGTGTCCTCCTTTCAGGGTCTGCGATTCCTTCTGGCGGACATGGCCATGCAGGTCGAGGCGGCGCGTGCCCTGATCTACGCGACCGCGAGGCACATCGATGGGAATCCCAAGGCCCGCTCCACCATCTACTCGGCGATGTCCAAGTGTTTCGCCTCGGACATCGCCATGCGTGTGACGACCGATGCCGTCCAGGTATTCGGCGGATCCGGCTACATGCGGGATTACCCGATCGAGAAGTACATGCGGGACGCGAAGATCACACAGATCTACGAAGGCACGAACCAGATTCAGCGCGAGGAGATCAGCCGGATTCTCATCGGTGAGCACATCGCGGGGCAGCCGTGAGCGAACCATGAGTCGCGACCGATCGCAGAAGGAGCGTTCCTTCGCTGTCACCGCTCTTCTCGCGGCCGCTATGCTCTGCGGCCTCCCCCTTCCACCGGGACCGGTGCGGGGACAGGAGGCGGAATCCTCGCAGCAGGCACAGGAGGACGAGACGGCCACCGGGGTCACGGAAGCGGCTCCGTCGGCCATCCCGCCGGAGCGCGTCCCCCGGCGCCTCGAGCAGGACCTGGAGCGTCTCCGGCGAATACGAACGTCCACGGTCCGGGACGAGAGTTTCGATCGGGCGCAGGCCGAGCTGGACGAAGTTCTGGCAAGCGTCAACGCGATCCTCGACAATTTCGATCACGTGTCCGCGCGGCAGCTCAATTCCGCCGAGGCCTCCAACT
>JARRPS010000030.1:0-8075 GCA_037382625.1 Gemmatimonadota bacterium
GCTTCCACCTCTGGTCCCACGAATACGACCGCGGGCTCGAGGACGTGTTCGCGACGCAGGACGAGATCGCGAGCGCCGTGACGGCTGCGCTGCTGCCGAAGCTGCGGGACGAGGAAGCTGCGACCACGCGCGGCGGCACCAAGAACGTGGAGGCGTACGATCTCTACCTGAAGGGCCGGGAGAAGTGGCGAGGCCGGGACGTGACCGAGCTTCGGGAGGCCGTAGAGGAATTCCGTGCGGCCGTGGAGTTGGATCCGGAGTTCGCCCTCGCCTGGAGCGGCCTCGCCGACGCCATCGATGCGCTCGCCTGGCGCGACGTCGATGCCGTCAGTCTCCTGCCCGAGGGTAGGCTCGCAGCCCTGCGGGCCCTGTCGCTCGATCCGCAGATGGCGGAGGGCTGGGCGTCGGCTGGTATTCTCGCCGCGGAGTTCGACCGGGACCACGAGGTGGGCGAGCTGGCGCTGCGCCGGGCCATCGAGCTCCGCCCGTCATACGCGAACGCACACCAGCAGCTGTCCGGCCTTCTCACGAACGTGGGCCGGGTCGAGGAGGCCCGGCCTTTTCTCCGCAAGGCGGTCGAGCTCGATCCGCTCTCCTGGTTCTTCCACGTCAACCTCGCGGATCGCCTCGTCGTGGCCGGTGAATACGAGGAGGCCCGCGCGACGTATGAGCGGGTCGAGGAGCTGGCGAATAACGGTCGGGGCGCGATGAAGCTGCTGGCCTACGCACGCCTGTTCGGGTTCGACGCGTCGAAGGCGGCCGAGCTCGCTGTGCAGACGGCCGCCGGCCTGGGACTTACGGACCCGGACGCCTGGCGGGTGGTCGGCGAGGCGATCGTGACCGGTCGGAATCGCGAGCAGGCGATCGCCGTGATCGACGGCGAGACGGAGCTGCTCCCGCGCGAGAAGTTCCTGTTTCTCCCGCTGCTCGGACAGCACGAGGAGACGATCGCCTATCTCCAGGAGATGCAGCGCACAGGAGCCGGTGACCTGTGGCGGATCGGCGTGTTTCCCGAATGGGACTCCTTGCGCGACGATCCGAGATTCGTGGCGATCGTGAGGGATATGGGCATCCCGAACGGGTACGATCCGGTCGCGAAGCGGCCGATCTGGCCGGACCCGGTAGTTGGCGCCGATTCGGGACTCGACGAGGGAGCGTAGTCCGATGCCCGGGGGCCGCAACTACCAGCTCTTCTTCGCCGAGCTGAAGCGCCGCAAGGTGTTCCGGACGGTCGCCCTGTACGGCGCGGCGGCATTCGGCGTCCTGCAGGGGGTGGATATCCCCGTGGACGCGCTGCGTCTGCCCCCATCGCTGACCACGATCGCGGCGCTCGTCGTCGTCGCCGGCTTTCCGCTCGCCGTGGCCCTGGCCTGGAACTACCGGGTCACACCCGAGGGAATCCGGAAGACGGACGCGGCCTCCGGGGAGGAGATCGAAGCGATCGTCGGCGCTCCCGCGATACGTCGCTGGCCCTCGGGGCTCGCCGCGCTCCTCGGGCTTTTCCTGTTCGCGCTCGGCGCCTGGTGGACGCTGGGCCGCGATCCGACGCCGACCGACGCCTCAGTCGCCGTCCTGCCCTTCGCCGACATGAGTCCGGCCGGGGACCAGGAGTACTTTGCCGACGGCATGGCCGAAGAGATCCTGAACGCCCTCGTGCGCGTGCCCGAGCTTCGCGTGACATCGCGGACGTCGGCCTTCGCGTACAAGAACGTCGACAAGGACTTGCGCGAGATCGCCGAGGAGCTGGATGTCTCCTCCGTTCTCGAGGGCAGCGTTCGCCGTGACTCGAGCCGGGTGCGGGTCACGGCCCAGTTGATCGACGCCCGGACGGGATTTCATATCTGGTCGGAGACCTTCACGCGGGAACAGAGCGACCTGTTCGCGATCCAGGACGAGATCGCGCGCTCGATCGCGCGGGCGCTGCGAGTGTCGTTGTTGCCGGCAACGGCGGAAGCCGCGATGGTCGCGCCGACGACCGGCGACCCGGATGCCTACGACGAGTACCTGCGGGGGCGGTTCGAATTCCAACGTCGGACGTCGGAGAGCCTGCTTGCGGCGATCGATCACTTCGAACGCGCGACGGATCTGGATCCCGACTTCGCTCTCGCCTGGGCGGGCCTAGGGCTGACCTACGCCTTGATACCCTTCTACGGCCGGGCGATCCCCTTCGAGGAGGCGCTTCTCGAGGCACGGGAGGCCGCCGATCGTGCCGTAGCGCTCGACCCGCAGCTGCCGCAGGCTCATGCCGCCGTCGGGCAGTCGCTGCCCTTCGGCTTCGCGCGAGTGGGTGCGTTCCGAACGGCCATCGAGCTGGATTTTCTCTATGCCGAGGCCCACCAGTGGCTCGGGGAGGCGCTCTCGATGATGGGGCGTCACGGAGAGGCGGTCGAGGAAGGACGGATCGCCGTCGAGCTCGACTCGATGTCCCGTGCCGCGAACCTCGACTACGGGCGCAACCTGATGCGAGCCGGCCGGCTGGACGAGGCGGCCGCCCAGTTCAAGAAGATGATCGCGCGAGATCCCGGCTGGACTTCCGGCTGGGGCAACCTGGCCAACGTCTACATGGATGCCGCGCAGTACGATTCCGCGCGTGCCGCGATCGAGCAGTCGGCGAGGATCAAGCCGATCTGGGAGGGCCTCGAGGGACGGGCGCTACGGCGGATCGAGCTGCTCGAGCGTCGCGAAGACGAGGCGCTGCCGCTCGAACTGCCGGAGGAGTGGCGGAGAGAATGTGACTCGGACCGCCCCTTCGGCTATCTGCAGGGCGTCACGGAGTGCCTCGAGCTGCTGGCCGCCGCTGGTCGTGTGGAGGAGCTCATCGAACGACTCGAGGAGTTTCCGATCGGGGGTGGTCTAGGCTTCCCGTTCGACCCGATCTGGGAACTGGTGATCGACGATCCCCGGATCCGGGCCCGCAAGGACGCCGAGATGGCGACCCTCGCGGGCGAGACTCCGTAGAGCCGACCCGAAAGATCAGGCCGGCGCGGTGCGTCAGCGTCGTCCGCCGCGCCGCGCTCCGAGGCGCGAGGTGCGGGGTTTTTCCTGGGTCGAGCGGCCACCCTTCTGAGCCGCACCGCCTCCATTCCGGAAGCCGTTCGACGACGTGCCATTCCCGTTGGAGTTTCCGTTCGAGAGCGGGGCATGACCGTTTCCGTGAGCCTTCTTTCCCCATGACACGGCGCCGTGATCGAACCCGGGCACACGAATGCGCGGCAGCTTCCGGCGAAGCACCCGCTCGATGTTGCGCAGGTCGCCTTCCTCCTGCAGCGAAACGAATGTGAACGCGTTCCCCTTCATCTCGGCCCTGCCCGTTCGGCCGATCCGGTGGATGTAGTCCTCCGGAGCGCCCGGGACGTCGTAATTGACCACGTGGCCGAGCGCCTCGACGTCGATGCCTCGTGAAGCGACGTCGGTCGCCACCAGCACCCTGATCCGGCCCTTCTTGAACCCCGCCAGGGCTGCCGTCCGCTGGCTCTGTGAGCGGTTCCCATGGATCCGCTCCGCCTGGACGCCCTGCCTCGAGAGCTGTTTCGCGACCCGGTCCGCGCGTCGCTTGGTTCTCGTGAACACGAGCGCGTCGTGAACCTCGCCTTTCTGGAGCAGGTCCAGGAGCAGCGCCGTCTTCCGGTGCTGCTCGACGGGGTAGATCGACTGCTCGAT
Source organism: Gemmatimonadota bacterium (assembly GCA_037382625.1). Classification (GTDB taxonomy): domain Bacteria; phylum Gemmatimonadota; class Gemmatimonadetes; order Palauibacterales; family Palauibacteraceae; genus Carthagonibacter. The sequence continues at coordinate 3,661 of JARRPS010000030.1, forward strand.
CAGATCGGCCGTCGAGCCCGATCGCTCGACCTCCACGCTTACGGGGTCGCGCATGAGGCCACCGGCCAGCGCCGCGATCTCCCGCGAAATCGTTGCGCTGAAGAGAAGCGTCTGCCTTCGCTTCGGAAGTTGGCCGAGAATGCGCCGGATGTCCGGAAGGAATCCCATGTCCAGCATGCGGTCCGCTTCGTCGAGCACCAGGTGCTCGACAGAATCGAGGTTGGCGTAGGGGCGGCTCAAGTGGTCGAGCAGCCGGCCGGGGGTCGCGACGATGACGTCGACGCCGCGACGGAAGGCCTTCTCCTGCGGGCCCATCTTCACGCCACCGAAGATCGCGGCGACCTGAATCGGTGCGAATTTCGCGAGATCGTTCAGGTCCGCGGCGACCTGGGCCGCGAGTTCCCGAGTGGGAGTGACGACCAGCGCGCGGGTCTTTCGCCCGGGCTGCTGCATGATCTGATGCATCACGGGAAGCAGGAACGCGGCGGTCTTGCCGCTTCCCGTCTGCGCGCAGGCGAGAAGGTCGCGGCCGTCCATCGCGGGCGGAATCGCCTGTGTCTGGATCGGCGTCGGCTTCTCGAAGCCGAGCGCGGTGATGCCCCGGAGCAGCTCCGGGTGAAGCTTGAATGAATCGAACGACACGTAGTTAGTCCTTGCTATACGGATGTGTGCAGGGGCCGTCCTCGTGACGACCCGGATGCGTGTCTGGTCTGACGTAAGTGAGATGCTGAAGGAAGCAGTCGGAAGGTGCGAAGCTTCGAAGAGAATCCCGTGTATCGCGGCAGATCCGACACGATGGTAACAGGTTAGGGCCCGGAGGGGAAGGGCGAGGGTTGGATCGCCCATGGGAGCCGGCCCGAGAGGCTCGCGCGGTCGAAGCTTGACAGAGGTCGGAATCTTGTCCTTCATGATCCAGAGCAATCGCCCTGGAATTCGTCCGCTGTGGGTTGCTCGGGAATTCTGTCTCGCCCCAATGGAGGTCAATGAATGCGCATGCGTCTTCCGTGCTTAGCCGCACTGCTCACTGCGACATCGATTGCCTGCAGTCCCGCCGATGATTCCGCTTCAGCGAGCGGGTCGTTCGAGGGTGAGAAACCCAGGATCACCAACCAGGACCAGCTCCCGCGCTACACCTATGAAGTCGAGGGTTCGGCCAGCGACATCCTGACCTCGGAGGCCGCGTTCGCGCCCCTGGCCGCAGCGGTGCGCTCCGACATCGAGGCGCTGCTCGCCGATTACGAGATCGAAGACCGGGCCACCCTCGAAGGGCTGGAGGGGACTCTGCTGAATCTCGACATGCTGGAGGGTGACTACGCCTCGGCCGAGCGCCGGATCGAGCGGATGCGGGCGATGCAGGAGAAACCGTCGAGTCGGCTGACGACCGGGCTCGTCGGTTCCGCCGCGATCGCAGCGGCCCGCGAGCCGGAAAGCGCGGGTCTCGTCCGCAGGCAGGAGGCCTTCGAAGAGGCCTACCGTACAGCGGTCGCGGACCTTCCATGGGATGTGGTCCAGGATGATATCGAGCAGACCAAGGGGAACTACGAAATCTACTCGAAGAACCTGTTCCTGGGGCTCGCCGAGTCGCAGATCCAGCCGGCCATCGAGGCGCAGGGATCGGTGAGCGGCGACATCGCGCAGCAGTTGATCGGAATTCGTGCGTTCACGGAAGTCTACCTCCCGTACAAGGACCAGGTCGTGGAAGTGCTGGGCGAGTACGTGGAGGCGAACGACGAAGAGAAGCCCGACATATGGGCTTCTCGTGCCGTGGATCTGTCGGGAGAGGGCGAGGAGGAGCTCGCGCCGGTCGTCGTCGCGATCTGGGACTCCGGAACCGACGCACCGATCTTCGGCGATCGGATGTTCCGGAATACCGACGAGGTCGTGAACGGAGAGGACGACGATGGAAACGGATTCATCGACGACGTGCACGGCATCGCCTGGGATCTCGAATCGTATCGGACGACCGGCGATCTCCTCCCCCTCGACGCCGGGACGCAGGCCCGCGTGCCGGAGTTGAAAGCGAACCTCAAGGGGATTCTCGACCTGCAGGCCAACGTTCAGAGCCCGGAGGCTTCCGCACTCCGGCAGCGGATGGCCTCGATGGAGCAGGACGAGGTCGGTCCCTTCATCGAAGACCTCAACCTGTACGGCGGATACGCCCACGGAACGCACGTCGCGGGGATCGTCGCCCGCGATAATCCAGCCGTCCGGCTGATGATCGTGCGCCTCACCTTCGATCATCGACTGATCCCGGATCCGCCGACGATCGAGGAAGCCCGGCGTTCCGCGGAGGCGGCGCAGGCGAGCGTGGACTACATGAAGGCTCATGGCGTGCGGGTCGCGAACATGAGCTGGGGAGGGGGACAGCGAGGCATCGAGGCAGCTCTCGAGGTCAACGGGATCGGCGAGACCGCCGAGGAACGTCAGAAGCTGGCCCGGGAGATCTTCTCGATCGGACGGGACGGCCTGAAGGCGGCGATCGAATCCGCGCCGGAGATCCTGTTCGTGCCGGCGGCGGGCAACGCGGACGAGGACGCGGAGTTCGCCGAGGACATGCCGGCGTCGTTCGAGCTGCCGAACGTTCTCACCGCCGCGGCCGTGGACCGGGCCGGGGATGAAACCGGCTTCACCAGCTTCGGACCGAGCGTGGACGTGCACGCGAACGGGTTCGAGGTGGAGAGCTACATCCCCGGCGGCGAAACGATGCCACTGTCCGGCACGTCGATGTCGGCGCCGAAGAAGGCCCGGTCTTCGGCCTGCGAAGAGCCACGAAGGAAGCACGTTGGCCCCGGGCATCCGCTCCGGGGCCTTCGCGCTCGACCGTCTACCAGCGGTCTCGAATCTGCCGCGCCCGTCCCGGTCAGCCGCCCGGCTCCAGCAGCACGCCTTCGGCGCAGCCGGCGCCCGGCGGATCGCACTCCTGGAAGCTCGTGAGCTGGATCTTCGTGCCTACGGCGTCGCCCGATATCCCCTGCATGATTCCGTGGCTTGGCGTGACGACACCGATGCTGGGGTCCACGTGCACTTTTCCGGGCTGGGTGGACTCCCAGATGCCGCACAGGCCCCGCGAGGGGATACAGACGTCGTTTATCGAGTATCCCTGCGTCGTGAAGACCTCCTGAGGACCGGAGGCACTCGGAAGGTTTGCATCGATGTAGACGCAGGATGTGCCCACGAGGTCCCCGGTCACCTCGAACCCAAGGAAGAACCCGGTTTTCGCCCGTCCCGAGTTGCCGTGCGCCCGGAAGAACGCTTCGTAGCCGGGGATCGAACACTGGTCGGTGTAGAACGTCGTCACGAAGCTGACTGGGGTCTTGATCGTGCCGCCGGCGGCGAACAGCGGGTCGGTGGCCTCGATAGTCGCCGCGCTCGACGCGGGTGCGGTCGGTGCGTCGGACGATTCGCACGCCGCGAGGGCGATGCAGATCGTGACGAGCGGAGTCCAGATCGCGCGCGTCATCGTCTCCTCCTTGTTGACGGTTCTCTCGCAGCACCGCGCCGGGATTGACTCCGACGCGGCCCCGGCCGGACTACTGGCACCACACAGTGACTGAAGCGGCGTCGAAGACGAGTTCGCCGTTCGCATTCACGGTGTAGTTGAAGGCGTAGTTCTCCCTCATGTTGGGCGCTCCGCCCTGGCCGATGAAGTTGATCGTGCTCACCTCGCGCTCGATCCACGGTACCTGCCCGTCGACATCGGGACCGATATGCAGCCCGAAGGTTCCCTGTCCCAGAAGCTTGTACGACGCACCCGAAGTCAGCCCGGTGCCGGTCCCCCGGAACGAGTAGTTCGCCACGTAATTCCACCAGTCGCTGGACGTCCACACCCGGTGCCACTGGCCCGTGAACGTCCCCTGCATATGGATCTCCTCGTGCCCGTCAGCGGCGCTGCAGCGGGACTCGACGAAGTCGAAGTCGAAGGAATCTTCGCCGTAGTTCAGGCTGGCCGCGTCCATCAGCGGCTGTCCCCCCGGGGCGAGCTCCGCCTCCGGACCGACCGGAGAATCGGACGTGTTGCACGCGACCAGCACGAAGCCGAACGCGATGAGCGGAACGATGTACGAGTGTCTCATGATAACCTCCTCCTGCGCATGCAGTTGTGGGTGGCGCGCAATCGGCCGGGTGCACGGTAGGCGCACGGCCTGCACGTCGAGATCCTGGCAGGGGGCACGGGGGGCGGTCGGTCTCCGGCACCCGACAGACGTCCGGATTCGCAGACCTGCCACCGAGGCCTCGGACGGGTCACGGGTGAGTCGGCTGCGGCCCCCCGTTCGCCTGGCCCGCCTCGCGACCGCCCTTGGCGCTCGGCGACGTGCGGATATTATGGGATGCGTCTCACGGCGGTCTGCGCCCCGCTCTCATTCGCCGCGTGAGACCCGAGAATGCGGACGACAGGAGTGAGGATGATCGAGTTC
>JARRPS010000030.1:8117-20190 GCA_037382625.1 Gemmatimonadota bacterium
GTCACCCGGTGACCTCGCCTCCCAGCCCAAGCCGTTGGCATTGCTGTTGTTTCTGGCCCTCGCGCGTCCTCGCGGGCTGCAGCGCCGCGACCGCCTGGCCGCCCTGTTCTGGCCGGAGTCGGATCAGCGGCGTGCACGGGCCGCGCTCAGTCAGACCCTGTACAAGATCCGCCAGGCCCTCGGGCGCGATACCCTGGTGTCCCGCGGCAGCGACGAAGTCGGTCTGGCGGAGGGCGTGCTCGCGTGCGACGCCCTGGAATTCGAGCGCTTGCTGGCGGGCGGCGAGTTGGAGCAGGCGCTCGGCCGGTACGGAGGGGAGCTTCTTCCGGCGTTCCATCTCTCCGACACGCCGGAATTCTCGCACTGGCTGGATGCAGAGCGGGCCCGACTCGCGCGGGCAGCGGCCGACGCGGCGTGGACGTTGGCCGGGAATTGCGAGTCCGAGGGGAATTCGGCCGGGGCGGCGAACTGGGCCCGTCGGGCGGCCGCGATCGCTCCGTGGGATGAAACGGCACTGCGCCGGCTGATCGAGACGCTCCACCGGTTGGGGGACCGGGCGGGAGCGCGGCGCGTGTACGAGCGATACCGGGCGCGGCTCGCAGCGGAGCTGAAGCTCGATCCGGAGCCGGAGACGACGGACCTGGTCCGACATCTCACGGAGGATCGCAGGACGAATACCGGTCCCGTCGAAGACGAATCGGCCTCGGGCGTCGATCCTTCGGAGCCGGCGCCGATCGCGTCACGCGCGATACCTTCGATTCCGCCTCGACCAGAGGCGCTGACTGAGCTCGGAAGTCTCGGTCCGGACGTAGTTCCCGTCGAGCCGGTATCGGCGTGGAGGCGGCGTCACGCGCTCGGCGCCATGGTTGTGATCGTGACGGTGGTCGCGCTATTCGGGGTCGCATGGGGAGGGCTCCAGCCGGGGCCGAACCCCACCGCGGCCGAGGCCGAAGTAGCACGACCGTATCGATTGGCGATTCTCCCCGTGCAATTCGAGGGTACTCCCGAAGACTCCATCTACTGGGAGGGACTGCGCCGGTCGATCGAGGAGTCGCTGGACGACCGCCCCGGTCTGGTCGCGGGCCTGCGGTCGAACGCCGAAATCGCCCGACGTGACAGCTTCGATGCCGTGCTCGACATCCGGGCCGATGGACCCGCGGGCCACGCGCGCATCGCGGTGGACCTGGGATCGTCGGTCGGCCGCGGCGGCTCGTTGTGGGAAGAGGAGTTCGCGCCCGCGGAACCCCTGCCGCGGGTGCTGAGCCGGATCACGGAGGCGGTCGGCGGAAGGCTGGCCGTCCGACTGCCCCCGCCAGAGCTCGCGGCGTCGCCTTCCTGCTCGCCGGCGGACGATGTCGCCGCCCAGCACCACATCATGGCCCGTTCCTACATGGAGGCATACGAGCCGGAGCCATGGACGAAGGCGGTCGAGGAGCTGCGTGCCGCGATCGCCCGCGAACCCGAGTGCGCGACGTTGTGGGCGGACCTCGCGGAAGCCTGGCTGGTTCGTGGCCGCAACTGGTACGATCCGAAGCCGCGCATCGCGTGGGACAGCGCCCGTGCCGCGCTGGATCGCGCAGTTGCCCTCGCACCCGACCTGCCGCTGGCGCATGGTGGGTCGGGGCTGCTGGCGAGCTGGTTCGAGTGGGACTGGGAGCAGGCCGAGCGCTCGTTCCAGCATGCGCTGGCTCTGGATCCCGAGGACGCGTTCACGCGCACCGCCTACGCACACCACCTGGCGGCGATCGGCAAACACGACGAAGCCGCCACCCAGGACGAGATCGCGAAGCGGCTGGATCATTCGCCGCTCGTGCGGATCAACGAGGGGTGGCACCGGTTCCTCGCGGGCGACTACGAAGGCGCGATCGAGGTATACCGCGCCGCGGCTGCGTCCTACCCGGATGACCAGCACTGGCAAGCCGTGGAGACAGGCGCGCACGTGTGGCTCCTTGCCGAGCGCCGGCAGGGCGCGCTCGCTCGTGGCGACTCGGCCACGGCCCGGATCATCGCAGACAGCATCCTCGCTCTCGTCGAGGACCGCCCCTCGCACTGGTACTGGGAGACCGGCGCGCCAACCGCGATCGCCCTCGCCGGGTATCCCGATTCGGCCCGCGTGTTGATCGAGGAGGAACTGGCGCGCGTGGGGCACGAGGGCCGTGAGGTCCGGCCGCTGCGCTACGCGGTGTTCTACGGTGCGATCGGTGACCTCGAGACCGGGCTCGACTGGCTGGAGATGGCGTTCGAGGAACGGGATCCGTTTCTCAACGGACTGATGACCCGGCCGTACTTCCGTGTCTACTACGGGCAGCCGCGGTTTCAGGCGATCCGCCGGAAGATGGGGCTGTGACCGAACCTGACCCGGGCACGTGGTCGCGATTCCGCCGCTCGCACCTCGGCGGGGCGCTCGTCGTCTACCTGGGCGTGGCGTGGGTTGTGCTTCAGGTCGTCGAGACGCTGGGCGGACTGATCGCGCTGCCCAGCTGGGTTGGTCCGATCGCCCTGGGCCTGCTGGCGATCGGCCTGGTGGTCGTCGTGGCCACCGCCTGGGTGCAGGGCGGACCGGGCGAGCGCCAGCGGGCCGACGCAGAAGAGGTACCGGACGCCTGGGAGCTGGACCTCGACGAGCTGGGAGATGAGCTTGGCCAGGGCCGGCTGCCGCATCTGACCTGGGCACGCGCCGCGCTCGGCGGTGTCATCGCGTTCTCGCTCCTGTTCGGAATCGCGGGCCTGGTCGTCGTGATCCAGGGTGAGCGCCCGGAGCTGCTGGATCCGATGTTCTCGGATATGTCCACAGTGCCTTCCGTGGCGGTCCTGCCGTTCGGATTCTCCGGACCGAATGAAGACGAGAGCTATCTCGCGGATCAGATCACGATGAAGATCATCGGATCGTTGAGCCGCTCGGGAGCCCGCACCCCGGGCTGGGCCTCGGTTCGCCCGTATCGTGACTCCTCGGTGTCTGCGGGAGAGCTCGGACGCGAGCTGGGAGTGGATTTCGTTCTGCAGGGCACCCTGCTGCAGATCGGAGATCGGCTGGAGCTGATCGTGGAGCTGGCGGGCACTGGGGAGAGCTTCCTTCTATGGTCCGAGACGTACGAGGGCGTCGCTCGCGACTTGAGTGGATTCGAGGTCGCCATCGCGCAGACCGCGATCGACAGCGTCTCATCCCACATGGGACTCGGCCTGGGCCGGTTGCAGGTGCGCTCCTACACGGACGATCCCGTGGCCGACAGCCTGTACACAAGGGCGCTGTACCTGGCCAACATGAAATACGATCCGCTGCATACCGATTCGGTGTTCGAACTGACTGCGAGCGCGATCGCCCGGGACTCGGGGTTCGCTCTGGCCTACGTGCTCAACGCATTCGCTCTGATGGGGAAAGCCAGGGTCTACTGGGAGCTGCCCGCGGGCACGGCGATGCCGGAAGCGCGTCGGCTTCTCGAGAGGGCCCTGGAGATCGATGGCGAACTCGCAGAGGTCTACGAGGGACTCGGCTGGTACTACTACGCCTACGAGTGGGACTGGCCGGCGGCTCTGCTGAATTTCCGGGAAGCGATCCGGCTCCAGCCCACTGCCTCCATAGCATGGATTGCCCGGGCATTTCCCCTCCTGGCGACGGGCCGCACCGAGGAAGCGATCCACGATATCCGGGAGGCCGTGCGCATCGATCCGCACAACCCTCTGGTGGGTTCCACGGAGTGCTGGATCCTCCACCTGGCCGGCCGGTATCGGGAGGCCGTGGCCAGTTGCGACCGGGTGCTCGAGGAGATCGATCCGGCACACCCCGTGTCTCTGGCCATCCGCACAACGGCCAGGACCTTCGCGCTCGCCGAGCAGAGCACGCCCGGCGCCCGGGAAGAGCTCACCGCCGCGATCGAGCAGTTATTCGAGCGATTCCCGTTGCCGCCAGTGGAGGAGCGGCTGCTCTGGGGCGAGTTCGGTCCCGGCGTGTTTATGGCGATGGCCGGCGATACGGCGCGGGCTCGCGCCGTGATCGCCGAGGAGAAGTCACGGCCCGACGTACGGCCCCTGAGAATCGCGAACCAGCACGCGGCCATCGCCGAAATGGACAGCGCATTCGCGTGGCTGGACCGTGCGATCGAGGCGCGCGACGCATACCTGCCCGAGATCCGGGTCCGCCCGGAGATGGCCAACTTCCGGGCGGACCCCCGCTACGAAGAGGTGCTGGATCGGATCGGTCTGGAGCGCTGACCCGGGGCCGCACTTGAGTGCGAAGCCCGAGCCGCATCAGAAACCGACCGCCAGTCCGAAGCGCACCGTGAACGGGTCCTGGAAGGCGATCGGCTCCCGGTAGGTCGGGTTGGGTACGTCGCCGAGCTCGCCGGCGTACGCCTCGACCTGCTCATACAAGCCTACCTCCTGCGGATTCCCGACGTGCAGGAAGTCGGCTACGAGGTTCGCCCGCCAGCCCCGGCTCCCGCCCAACCGGATAGGATACTCGAGCCGGAAATTGAGGTCCCAGAGAGTGGGCGTGCGGCCCTCGGAACCGCGCGGCGACCGGAACGCGATACTGTTTCCGAAGAAGGCGAGATACCGGCTCTCGGGCACACCGCTCTGGACGCTCAAGAAAGTACCGGCCGACAGGCCGAAGTCGAACCGGTACGAGCCCCACAGCTTGAACACGTGCGGCCGGTCGTTCGGAAGCAGCCCGTCGTTGTTTTCCATCTGAAACGGCTGCTGGAACACCCCGTTCTCGTTCGGGAACAGGAAGCCGCCATCCGACTGGTAGATGCCCGGGAAGTTGCCCTCCGTGCGCGAGAGTACGTACGAAGCGGAGGCCCGCAGATTCTCGTCGGCAAGCCACTCGAGCGTCAGTTCCAGCGCCAGGTACTCACGCTCCGGATCTTCCAGCACATCGAGATCCCCACGCCCGGGGTTTCCCACCTGCAACGGTCCGGACGGCTCGAAGCTCGAGCCCAGATTGATCACCTCCCGCAGAGTCCGATAGATGCCTCTCGCTCCCACCCGTACATTCGTGCCGAGGACGCGCTCGTACCCCAGGCTCAGCTCGTCGTAGTGCGTTCCATCCAGGTCGCGCTCCGGCTCGATCGTGCAGCAGAATACGTCCTCCGTACCCTCGATCGGCTGCCCGCTGGAACGGGGATCGCCGTCGTAGAAGACCGTGTAATTCGTGGCATCTTCCGAACCGCTGTACCAGCTGGTCAGCAGGCGCAGCGGCATCCGCTGATAGAATCGTCCGGCCGAGCCGCTGATCTTCTGGCTGCCGGGCGATCCGGGCTGCCACACGAAGCCGAGGCGCGGTTGCCACTGGTCGGAGATCGACTGCGCGGCAGAGCCCTCGCTGTCAACGATCTGGTGCCCTTCCCAGCGCAATCCGTAATTCAGCCTGAAGCGGTCCGCGATCGCCCAGGAATCCTGAACATAGGCGGTGGGCACCCGGCTCTTCAGTGTCGCGACCCTCTCCTGGACCACGACCAGCCAGCGAAACGCGCCCGCCTCCGGCCCGAGGTCGAGAATCACGCCTACGCCCGGGTTGCGGGCCTCGAACGGCGACAGCGCCGATTCCTCGAACTCGAATCCTGCCTTGGCCGTGTGCGAGCCAAGGAAGAACGTCCCGGACAGGCGCGCCGAGAGACGACGGCCGTTGAACGCGAACAGCTCCCCGAAGCCCCCCGAGGTCGCACCTGGGATGAGACCGTCGCAGCCGTTGGCGCCGAGACACGTGTAACGCGCCTCATCGTCGCCGGGCCGCGGACCGTCGAAGTTCTGCGTCCACTGGCCGCCGAGCGCGATATCCAGAACGGCGCTGGACGCGAAGCGATGGGTGAGATCGAGGCCTGCATTGTAGCCCCCGCGCTCGATCCGGTTGAGAAAGACGTCCGGATCCAGGATTTGCGTCACGTCGCCGCTGAAGGGTCCTCCGCCGACCCGATCGTAGGTAGTCGGGTCGCCGAAAAAGGTGGCGACAACGTCGGTCGACGGGCCCGCGCGCCAGGTGAGCTTGCCGGCGAACAGGTGCTCGGTACGCTCGTCGTCGAAGTAGCCATGCCCCGGGATCTCGACTTCCGCGCTGGAAAAGGTCGGATCGTAGGAAGCGAAGAACCACAGACGATCACGGAGAATCGGGCCGCCGACCGCGACTCCGAAATCGTACGAGTCGGCTCCGCGGGATACCAACTCACCGACGCCGAGCTGCGCATCCGCGGTGAGCCCGGCCGTGTTGACGTATCCGAAGCCCGAGAAGCTCCACGCGTTGCTCCCCGACTGCGTGACGACGTTGAAGATCCCTCCACCCGCGCCGCCGTATTCCGCCTCGTAGCCACCCGTCTTGACCTGGAACTCCTTGACGAAATTGTACGGGAGCTTCGTCCCCAGCCCGCCGACGAACGGATCGGTGACGTTGAGGCCATCGATGTACGTGAGATTCTCCAGGCCTGTCGCGCCGGCCACGTTCACGGGATCGCCGATGAAGCTCGGATTGGCTTGCGGTGCGAGCTTGATCAGGTCCCGGTAGTCTCGTTCGGTTGGAATCTCGAGGAACTCGTGGGCCGTCAGGGAGGTCTCCAAGGCGGCCGTTCCGACGTCCAACACGGGCCGCTCCGTCTCCACCACGAGGGGAGCGACTTCGATCGCACTGCTCTCGAGCACGATGTCGCCCCCGCCGGGCGAAGTGCTCTGCCCGATGCTGACTCTCACGTCCTCCCAGCGAAGCGTCCTGAACCCCAGTTGACTGATTTCGACGATATAGATTCCACCCGGAAGGCCCGTGAGACGGAAGTGGCCCGAGGGGCCTGTCTCGACATACCGAATGCCGGGAAGAGAAGCCCCCGAGACTTCGATCGCGGCTCCGGCGAGGGGACCGCCATCGACGGACACGACGCGCCCGAACAGGGAGCCCCCCGTATCCTGGGCCGTCGCCGTTGCCGGGACGAACGCGGGGAGCAGCGCAAGCAGGATGAGGCACGACAGACGACGGGGTTCGCGTCGCATGATCACCTCCTGAGAGTGCGGGGGGCCGCAGTCTTCCATTCCGTATGTACGTAGAGTCTTCAAGCAGAGGAACCCCTGTCGCCCCTCGCTTGCCGTCCGGACCTCGCCCGGACGATCTTCCGGCCCATGTCCCGCACCCCCGCATACAAGAGATTCTTCGCCGAGCTGAAGCGGAGGCAGGTGTTCCGTGTAATGGCGATCTACGGCGCGGCCGCGTTCGCCGTGATCGAGGCGGCGGATGTGATGTTTCCGCGCATGGGCCTCCCCGACTGGACGGTCACACTGTTCGTCTGGGTCTGCCTGCTGGGATTCCCGCTGGCCGTGGTCCTCGCGTGGGCATACGAGCGGACCCCGCAGGGCATCGAGCGGACGGACGACGCAAAGCCGGAGGAAATCGAAGCGATCGTGGCCGAGCCAGCTGGAATGCGCTGGCCGGCCGGGCTGCTCGCGCTGGCGGGCTGCGCGCTCCTGCTCGCGGGCGCAGCCGGCTGGTTCACGGGGCGTCGATCCTCCGGAGCCGACCGTCAGGATGCGACCGGCTCGGTCGTGGAAACGGCGCATGAGGATTCGGCTCCGCCGCGCACGAAGGTTGCCGTCCTGCCTTTCACGACGGTGGGCGCCGACGAAGACGACGAGCGGCTCGCGCTCGGCGTGCACGACGACATCATCACACGCCTGATCCGGGTGCCCGCGCTGGCCGTGATCAACCGCAACTCGGTGCTCGTGTTCCGGGACTCGGCGATCGCCACCGGCGAGATCGCCCGGACGCTGGGTGTCGGCAGCGTGCTCACGGGCTCCGTGAACCGCGCGGGCGACAGGCTGCGGATCAACGTGCAGCTCGTGGACGTCGCCAGCGACGAGAGCGTGTGGTCCGAGACGTTCGATAGCACCTGGTCCGTGGACGCACTGCTCGACGTTCAGGCCGAGATCGCCGAAGAGGTCGCCGTCGCCCTCGCCACGACGCTGACCGAAACGGAGCGCGCCTCTCTCGCCGAGGCACCGACCCGGGTCCCGGAGGCCTACGACGCCTACCTGCGGGGCAAGGAATACTTTGACCTCGGCGCCGGCGAGGGAGAGTTCCGGCTGGCGCTGCAGTATCTACAGCAGGCCGTGGAGCTCGATCCCGGGTTCGCACTGGCCTGGGCGGCGCTTTCCCGGGCCCAGATATACATGTTCTGGCAGGCCTACGACCGATCCGAGGCTGTCAGAGATGAATCGAGAAGCTCGGTCGATCGGGCGCTGGCGCTGGATCCCGGGCTTCCGCAGGCGCACGAGGCGCTCGGGGTGTGGTACTACCACGGGTTCCTCGATTACGACCGGGCGCTGCACTCATTTGCCGTGGCGGAATCGCTCGGCGGCCGGTACGCGAGCCTCAACGGAGCCTTCGGCGCCGTGTACCGCCGGCAGGGAAGGATGGAGGAGGCGCTCGCGGCGTTCCTGCGGGAGCACGAGCTGGACCCGCTGACGCCGACCCCGGTCAGCGAGGTGGGACATACGCTGCGCCTGTTGCGCCGACTCGACGAATCCGTCGAGTGGGCGGACCGCTACATCCAAATGGTCCCGGAAAGCGAGTCGGGATACGAGATCAAGTCCCGGGCGCAGCTCTCGGGCGCCGGGGGCGCCGAGGCGTCGCAGCGGACGCTGGATGACGCCGACAGGCTGGCGGTCGATGCCGAGGACCTGGCCCTGCTGCGCGTGTTCACGCGGCTGCAGCTGCGGGACTGGGACGGCGCGATCCGGGAGGCGGAGAGAACCCGCCACGAGGGGCTGGGAGACAGCCAGTTCGAGTTCTATCCTCCGGCTCTGCTCTCCGGGCTCGCCCACCTGCGGAAGGGCGACAGGGAGTCGGCCGGCAGCGACTACATGGAAGCGGCCGCGTTGCTGGAGCGATTGACAGCCGCCGCGCCCGACGACGAGAGGTACCGGGGCGTGCTGGGACTCGCCTACGCGGGGCTGGGCCGACCGGAGGACGCGCTGCGCGAGGCGCGTCGCGGCGTCGAGCTGATGCCGGTGGAGCGCGAGGCCTGGCGGGGCGCGATCCGGCTGGGCGAGCTCGCCGCCGTGCATGCGTGGGTGGGGAACACCGATTCGGCGGTCGCACACCTCGATGCGCTGCTGTCGCGTCCCGGCGAGATCACGATCCACCAGCTGCGGAACGATCCGACCTGGGACCCGCTGCGCGGTGAGCCGGCGTTCGAGCGGCTGGTTGCCCGCTACGAATCGGGGCTGAACTGACGCGGCGGGCTTCCGCAGGCCACGGGTCTCCTTCGCTCAGGCGATCTCCAGATCCGTCCGTTCGAAGTCGTCTCCCACGCACAGCAGCGCGCGGTCGGTAACCCGGGCCGTCGCATAGGCCAGGCAGTCGCCGAAGTTGAGCGCCGCCGGATGCCGGCCCCGGCCGAATTCGAGCCAGGCTCCCACGGCGACGCCGAAGTGGGCTGCGCCGAACGGAATCGTCTCGATCCCGCCTTCGGTCAGAAGTCTGGACAGGATGGCACGGGCGTCCCGGTTCAATCGGGCCGAAAGAACGATTGCCGACTCGACGAGGGTCGGCGCGCCGATTCCCACCGAATCGCTCGAGGCGATCCGCTGGACGAGTCGCTCGTGTCCCGGTTCGCGAAACGCAATCGCCACGATGGCCGAGGAATCGAGAATCATACGCCCTCCGGTCCGTACCCCAGGATCTCCTCTTCCTCGTCCCGTGTGAGGCGGCGACCGAGCTCGTCGTCCGGAATCGTCGGCCACAACTCACCTTCCAGGAAGCGAACGAGCCGCGCCGCGCGGGTCTCACCGTCCCGGATTCCGACGCGATCACGTCGCTCCCGCAAGGCGCGGCGAATGGCCTCGGTCTTGGTCTCTCCGGTCACCTCGGCGACCTCTCGCGCGAGTCGTTCGACTTCCTCGTTCTTGATGTTCAACGCCACGCGTCAACCCTCCTTCATCGCTTACGATCGTACACCCGCTGATACCGCCCCTGTGGCCCGCATGAAATATACCCTTACACCATAATTACACCACTCCCGAAGCGACCGCAGAGGGCGCATGCGGAGACCGGGTCGCATTCCCGCCGGCCCCCCTCCTTGCCCGATCCACCCACCCGGGTCGATCTTCGTCGCCATGACTGACCCCCCGGCGTACCAGAGGTTTTTCGCAGAGCTGAAGCGGCGGAAGGTGTTCCGCGTCGCGGCCGTGTACGGCGCGACGGGCTTCGTCGTGCTCCAGGTCGCCGATCTGCTCGCCGAGGGCATGGAGCTGCCTTCCGTCGTTCTCAAGACCACGACGTTCCTCGTCCTGCTGGGCTTCCCGATCGCGATGGTGCTGGCCTGGGCGCTGGAGCTGACGCCGGATGGGGTGCGGCGCACCGATCCGGCCGAAGCCGGTGAGATCGACGAGATCGTCGCGCAGCCCCCCGGCAAGCGCTGGCCCGCGGGGCTGCTCGCCCTGGTCGGCATGATCGCGCTCGTCGCGGGTGCCTGGTGGGCGGGACGGAGCACGGCCCCCGGCCTCGATGCAGGAGCCGTTGCGTCAACCTCTTCGGCTGCCGGTGCGGATGGGCGAGGCGCCGAAGTCCTGAAGCTCGCCTACGCGGATTTCGACGCGGACACGCGTCCGTCACTCGCCGTGCTTCCGTTCGTGGACATGATCGGGGACGAGGACCAGGAATTCTTCGCCGACGGCATGACCGAGGAGCTGCTCAACGCGCTCGCCAAGATCAGGGAGATCCGGGTCGGCGGACGGACATCCTCCTTCGCCTACAAGGGCCAGGACCGGGACCTGCGCGAGATCGGGTCGGAACTCGGGGTGCAGTACCTCGTGGAGGGCAGCGTCCGGAAGCAGCGTGACCGCCTCCGGATCACCGCACAGCTCGTGGACGCGACCGACAACTTCCACCTCTGGTCGGATTCCTACGACCGGACGATCGACGACGTGTTCGCGGTGCAGGAGGAGATCGCGGGCGCGATCGCCCGGGAGTTGCAGGTATCGCTGGGCCTGGAAGACGGGACGCGGCTCGTGGCCCCGACCGGCGACCTCGACGCGTACGACCTGTACCTTACGGGACGGGCCCGCATGCGAGCGCGGGGGGACGGCGTTCAGGAGGCCGTGCAGCTGTTCGAGGCGGCGGTCGCGAAGGACTCCGGCTGGGCTCCGGCATGGGCGGGGCTGGCCCAGGCGGAGTCGCTGGTTCCGTTTTATTGGCAGGGATCGCCGAATATGGACGACGTGGACGCCGGCGAGGACGCGACCGTCCGCGGCAATTCGATGGGGGCGGCGGAGGATGCGGCGATCTGGGAGGCTTCTCTGGCAGCCGCCGAGCGTGCGGCGCTTCGCGCGCTCGAGATCGACCCGACGAACGCCTCGGCCGAGGTCGCGCTGGGAAACGTGTACCGGGATCGATGGGAGTGGGAGAAGGCCGAGACCCGCTATCTGCGGGCGCTGGGGATCGACCCGGACGACGTCGAGGCCCACCAGCAGTACGCCGAGTTCCTCGCCGGAATCGGCCGGCTGGACGAGGCACTGCGCAGTGCGCGTCGGGCCGTCGCACTGGATCCCACATCGGCGATCCGCCTCAATGCACTGGGTTACATTTTGAACATGAACGGCCGCCCGGAGGAGGCTCTGCCCGTGCTCGAGCTGGGCCGGGCGCACGGAGGCGACTTTCCGGCCATCCGGCGCAACACCGTGGGCGCCCTGTTGCTGATGAGAGAATTCGACCGGGCGGAGAAGTTCATTCTGGAGGAGGCGGCCCGGCAACACTCCGAGCGAGGAAGACGGTCGGAGGCGGAACTCCGGGAATTCCAGGCGAACGTCGAGGGTTGTTTCGACGCGATCCGCTCCGGGGATCGGGATGTCACTGTCCCATGCGGCGAGAACAACAGATGGGCCCTGCTTGCGGTAGGGGACACGGCCCGGGCATTCGACCGGTTCGCGGAGGGCATCCTCTCGCAGCCTCGCTTCAACGGAAATTCTCTGAACGGTCTCTGGATTCCGGCGTACGACGGGTTCCGTTCGGATCCACGCTTCGCGGAACTGCTCGAGTACACCGGGCTCGAGGGCGCCGAACTGAAACGGGCTCCGCCGGACGCGTAGCGCACCGCCCGCCCGT
>JARRPS010000031.1:0-11977 GCA_037382625.1 Gemmatimonadota bacterium
GACCATGGTTTCTTGAATTCGATGGACGCGAGCGTCATCTGAACGGCCCGAACGCTCTCGGGCCTCTCATCCGGGTTTTTTGCGAGGCAGTCCATTATGAGCTCACCGAGTTCCCTTGGAATCTCCAACTCAGAGCGGTCTCGCACGGTCACGGGCTCTTCCGTGATGTGTGCCGTCATGATCGCTTCGGGGGTGCTGCCGTCGAATGGAGGCGATCCTGCTAGCATCCAGTACGCAGTGCATCCAAGGCTGTACAAGTCCCCCTTCGGCCCGAATGGAACAGCTCCGTGGGCCGCCTCGGGTGCCATGAAGTGAGGAGTGCCGACGATCACCCCGGTTCGCGTGATGAGCTCCCGACCCTCTGCGGCGACTTCTCTCGCGAGTCCGAAGTCCAGCACCTTCACGAAGTCGCACGCCCCACCCCTCCGGGTAACGAAGATGTTGGACGGCTTTAGATCTCGGTGCACGATCCCCTTGGAATGGGCCTCTTCGAGCGAATTGCATACCTGTTGCAGGACGTACACGGCTCGCTCCGGCTCGACCGGACCGAAGCGTTCTACCAGTTGCCGCAGATCCAGGCCGGTCAGGAACTCCATCGCGAAAAAGAAGGTGGAGTCGTCGGCTCGCCCGAAGTCCCTGATTTCGATCGTGTTCGGATGATCCAGCTTGGACGCGACCTCGATCTCGCGCTGAAACCGGGCCACGACATGAGGGAAGAGCTGAGGCTCGGCAGTCACCACTTTCACGGCGCTGGGCCTGCACATTCGGCCATGCTCGGCGAGCCAGACGGTGCCCATGCCTCCTTCACCCAGTGGCCTGATCAACCGGTAACCGCCCATGCACTCGGCGGCGCGCGCACGTCTGTGCAGGCGATACAGGGTCCGGGACACGGCCATGGAGACAGCTCCCAGCAAGGCCACGCCGATCGCCCCGAACAGGGCGTCCGATCCGGGATCTGCCTGTCCTACGGGCCAGGACCACCACCCGGAGCTCCCGACCCCTTTGTTCAGGGCGACGCGCATGACCGGCACGGCGACCAGCGAAGTGAGGACGAGCCCTGCCTGATAGGTCACGTTCCATGGGATCAGTGCGGCTGCACTGAAAAGAATCAGGGCGACGATGGCGAGTGGCGGGTAGTTCGGCACGTTCAGGATCGTGTCCGAAGCGAACACGAGCAGCAGGGCCGCCAGCAAACCGAACGTCGTAGCGCGCGACGCGGCGATGCTGGCCGGAGCAGGGATCATGGCAATGAATCCGGCCATGAACACACCCAGGTAGGCTACGTACGCCCAACGCTCCGACGAGCTCGGGGCGGCTCCGCCGGTAAGCAGGGCATAGATCTCCACGGCGGCGAGGAGTCCCGCAGTCACCACGGATCCGAGCGCGAACATGACACGGCCGCGGCGTCGAAGGAGGACCCGGTCTTCCTGTTCGAAGTCCACTTCTGCGGATGTGCTCAGCAGCGAGATGTTCATCTCGAACTCCGATCGCAGAAGTGGCCATCCCACCCCGTAAGGACATCCACTCGAGATCCTGCCGGAAGACTCGAAGTCTCAGGCTGCCGCCGATTCTAGCGGCGGCAGAGCTCCGGAAGAGGCCGATTCGACATCAAGGGCAGCCGGCAGGTCGCGCGATCAATCATTGCAATTCGTGCCAGTCGTCGCAATCCGAATCCCGATTTTGGCCCGACATCCGCGGGTTCCATGGCGGCATCGCCCGCGGCTCCGGCGCCATTCGGAACGTACAGCGGTGCAGCCGATCCAGCCGGGTCCCTACTCTCTCCCTCCGTTCGAAGGTTACCGGCCAGGGCCTGCCCGTCTCGTCGTTTCTCTTGACACGGATCCACCTTTCGACCTTCGACGACTGCTCGGCGAAACCGGTAATGTCGCAAGACAGCCGAATCGGATTCATGGCGACGAGCGTCTATGGCCCGTGGTCGGCCTCCCGGTCAGGGATTCGGCGACGCCTGCATCTCGTCCCGCGTATCGGCGTCGACAGCGTCATTCCCTCCTGACGAAGTGACGAGGATCGACGGGTGAGAATCCAGGCGGAACTTCATGAGAGAACACCCGAGCCTCGCGTGAGGAGCTTCTCGAGGAGGGCCACGCTCGGCCTGACATGGACCCACAACAGCTCGAGCGTCGATTCGGAACCGAGCCGGGTCTCCAGGTCACTTCGCGTTGTCGCCGTCCGCGCCATCCGATGAGCGCGCAGCCGCCCGTCAGTCCTCCGGCAAGCACTGTCAGAGGGGCTAAGCTGACCACCGAGACGATAAGATCCGGCCGGGCCTTCCGCTCCAGCCGCAATTCCGGGACGACGGCGAATGCCGCGGCCAGCAAGACCGCCAAGTTTGGGATTCCCTCCGCGACGACCCGCGGTTCGGGGACATCCTCGCCCGCCAGGCGGCGTGGAAGCAGAAACAGGCCCGGCTCGCCGAAGAGCAGGGGCTCTGGGCGCCGTGAGCCGGTTCCGCCGCCGACCGCTTCGCGCTCCAGGTTTCCTTGCAGCTTGCGCAGATCGTCGTGGAGCACGGGTTATTGAGCAGGCTGAACAGCATCAGATTCACCGCGGTCAGCAGCGTCCAGCCCCCGGCCCGCAGCAAGGTCTCCATGGCCGACAGCGAGTCGAGCTGGAACATCACGTCGGCGCCCGTGGTGCGAGTCCCGATTGGCAGAGCGACCTGATTCGATCGAATCGCGAACAAGACGACGGAACCTTCCGGGTAGGACACCCATGAAGATCTCATGAAACGCTGACGACCGGTTTCCAATTCGGGGGAACAGATGCACCAGCCCGCCCCGGCCGCCATCACGGCCCACGACGTTGCCTTTCCGCGATTGAACGAGGCCGAGATCGAGAAGCTCCGTCCTTTCGGAGTGACGCGTTCGGTCGTCGACGGAGAGGAGCTGTTCAAGCCCGGCGATCGCGGCTTCGACTTCTTCGTGGTCCTCGATGGAAAGGTGGAGATCACCGAGTCGTCCAGCGGGGAGAAACGTGACGTCGCCCTGCACGTCCCGGGAGAATTCACCGGGGACGTGGACATGCTTACGGGCCGCGGCTCGCTGGTCATGGCCCGGATGGTTGGCGACGGAGAGGTGCTGGCGATCCGACCCGAGGTCCTGCGCGACATCGTCGGACAGATTCCCGAGGTCGGCGAGACGTTGCTGCGGGCTTTCCTCATGCGCCGCACCCTGCTCCTCGACGGCGGCTTCGAGGGCCTCAAGATCATCGGATCGAGATTTTCGCCCGACGCTCACCGGCTCCGGGACTTCGCCACGCGCAACGCGGTCCCGTTCACCTGGCTCGACCTGGAGCGGGACAGCTCGGCCGAGGCCCTGCTTCAGAAGTTGGGATTCGGACCGGGCGATACTCCGGTGGTGATCGGGAGTGACGGCTCCCTGCTTCGCAATCCCTCGCTCGTGGAGTTCGCTGCCTCCATCGGGCTGGACGCGCAGGCACGAGAACGGGAGGTGCAGGATCTGATCGTGGTGGGAGTGGGCCCGGCAGGCCTGGCGGCGGCCGTCTACGCCGCGTCGGAGGGGCTGAAGGTCCTCGCTGTCGACGCCCACGCCGTGGGAGGGCAGGCAGCCACGACCACGCGGATCGAGAATTATCTCGGATTTCCGGCCGGGGTCACCGGCAGCGAGTTGACGCAGAAGGGAATGCTCCAGGCCCAGAAGTTCGGGGCGGGCATATCGGTTCCGGCCCGGGCGTGCCGGCTGCGCGTCGACCGCGGCCTGCCATCGGTGGACCTGGAGGATGGCCGAACGATCGTGGGCCGCTGCGTCCTGATCGCGACGGGAGCCGACTACGTCCGCCTTTCGGTGCCAGAGCTCGAGCGATTCGAGGGGGCGGGCGTCTACTACGCGGCGACGGCCACCGAGCTGCGTCTGTGCCGGAACGAGCGGGTGGGGATCGTTGGCGGGGGAAATTCCGCCGGCCAGGCCGCGGTATACCTCTCACGTATCAGCGAGCAGGTCGATCTGATGGTTCGCGGGGAAGATCTGCACAAGAGCATGTCCCGGTATCTGATCGACCAGATCGAGCAGACCCCGAATATCCACGTCCGAACGCACACGACGGTGCGCCAGCTGGGCGGAGATGACCGGCTGGAATGGGTGCGCCTCGAGACCCCCGACTCGGACGACGAACGGATCCCGTTGTCGGCGCTGTTCGTATTCATCGGCGCCCGGCCGCGCACGGAGTGGCTCAGTGGCTGCGTGGAGCTCGACGAACGCGGCTTCGTCAGGACGGGTGCCGAGGCCCTCGATCCCACGGCGGAGATTCCCCCGAGCTGGGCTTCGCTTGGCCGCGCGCCCTTCGTCCTCGAGACGAGCCTTCCGGGAGTCTTCGCGGCCGGCGACGTGCGGAGCGGCTCCGTGAAACGGATCGCCTCAGCCGTGGGCGAAGGAGCCATGGCGATCAGCCTCGTGCACCGGCACCTGGGCGCGGTGTCCTGAGAGACTCGGCTTGCGCCGGCGGGCCGCTTCCTTCACGCGACCAGAGCACCTCATCACGCAGGTTCTGGCGCAGCTCCGGGTGGCGTGATGAGAAATAGAGTCCCATGGCTATCGCGGCCAGGAGGTTCCCGACCACGATGGCCCACCACGCCAGCTGTTCGAGGATCCACTCCCCGAGAAGCGCGGCCAGGAAGACCACGAAGGTCTCGAACACCACGAAAAGAACGATCATCCCGAAGTAGAGCGGAGGGAATCGGTCGGCGAGTGCCAATAGCGCGGAGACTACGATTCCAATAAAGATGAACGCGACCACGTGGTACACGGAATACCCGAGGACCGTCCCCGCCGAGACGACGACCGCGTCGGACGCGGCTGCGCCGTAGAGCATCGCCGATCCGAGGGCTGCAGGCGTATAGAGAGCCCGCCCCACCACGAGGTCGATGACGAGGAACCAGAGGGCGACGGTCGCTGCGCCGATCAGGCCTGCGATCACGCCCTCCCTCACGACCGCCTGAGCGGCACTCTCCCCGGCGGCGGCCGTCGTCGCTCCGCTTCCGGAGAAACGTTTCAAGTAGGACATGATGACGATGCCGGCGAACACGTTTCCGGCAAACGCGACAGGCCAGGCGGGCGCTTCGATGACCCGTGTGCCCGAGATGATCAGCGCGAGATAGAACAGGAGAGTATTGGCGAACAGGCCGTAGACGGCTCCTACTACCAGCGACCGCGGAAGGGGCGTCACCTCTGTCAGGACGCAGGCAAGCAGGCCCAGCGTCACGAAGGCGGCGAGGTGAAGGGCCGTGAGAAGGGCATACCCGATCACGGTGATCTGGTCCGCCTCGGATCCGAACAACCCCCCGGCCAGAAACGCAGGCGTCGCCAGCGGTTCCCCGCGCAGCACATCGATCACGAGGTAGAAGAGGAGCAGAAAGACCCCGCCGGCAAGGCCCGCCGTCGCTCCCGATACGAGGCATCGTCGATCGTCGCTCACCCGCTTCTCCAGTTCCCGTTCTCTGTTCGCGACCGACGACTCGTCCGGTCGTTCCGGGGAAAAGATAACTGCATGTGGCTCAGCGGAGTCACCCGACGAGAAACCCGGCATCGTCGCGGGCTGCGCTCCGTCGACCAGGCTGAATGGAACCCATGCCTGATCGGGGCCGACTCACCTTCATCATTCGTTGCGGGTGCCGGCTTCCGCAAACCCGGTGGCAATGGCGACGAATACGGACTCGAAAAACCCTCGACGCCCTCTCAATCCCGAACCAGCGTCAGGTTCAGCTTTGCCGGGTCCTCTGTCCCGTTCTCATCGAAGTCCCACTCCGCATCGGCCCCGGTCAACTGCAGCGTGTTTCCGTTCAGAACAAAGTCGAACTGCCAAATGCCCTGTATGTCACCGTCTCCGAAATCCAACGTGAGGACGTCTGTCGTCGCTCCCCAGTCGCCGTTGCCGAATTCGGTTGGTTCGCCGGGGATCCCCACGCTCAGCCCGAAGCCTCCGTCTGCCTGCAGCACGAGCCTGCCGTTCGCTCCCTGAGAGATGAGCTCCACGACCGTGCCGGGATTCGCGACGCTCGTGAGTTGGATCGCGGTCGCGTCCCACGTACCGACGAGGCCGTTGTTGACGGGACCTGTCGTGTCATCGTCATCCCCGCAGGAGGCGAGGAGCAGGACCGCCAGTACCAGCGGAAACCGAAGTAAAGTGCGAAGCATGACGTCCTCCATCCCGGACTGCGGCCGGGTGTCGGCGAGGGGAGGCGCCCGGTACGCCCGCGCATTCTCACTCTACTGAATTTACTGACCGCGAATCACCGACGCACGGGGCGGGATCTCCCTGCCTGACCCACCGATATACGTGCCATTACCGCGAAACGGCGCCTCCAGTTCAGCCTCCGAGATCGGGAGGCGCTCGCCGATGTCGCCGCAACTGCCGACGTATCGCTGAGAGGCCGTTCTGAACCGGGGCGCTGCGGCGTCCGCCGCTCGTGTCGCGGTCGCCCGCGCCGGATGCATCCCGAAACGGCAACGGGGCGAGCAGGGAAATGCCCCGCCCGCCCCTGCGATTGTCTATGGCGACTCAGTGTCAATCCTGCCATGGAGCGCAGGGTTGCGCGCGCCTCGAACTAGCTCGTCGCTGCCTGCGCGTCCGCGATCATGTCGTCGTTTGCGTAGATCCCCAGCTCTACCCGCCGATTCTTGTTCTGCCCTTCCGGCGTGTCGTTCGAGTACTTGGGCTGCGACGAGCCGTAGCCCTTCGTCGTCAGGCGGCTGGAGGCCACACCGTTCGCCCGGAGCTCGGCCGCGACCGCCTCCGCCCGCCGCTCGGAGAGTGGCTGGTTGATGGCGTCCGTGCCCGTGTTGTCGGTGTGCCCCTCGATCAGGATGTTCGTGTCCGAATAGTCGGGATCCGTGAACACCGTCGAGGCTGCCGCGAGGTCACTTTTGGCCGTCGGACTCAACTCGGCCGAGTTGATCTTGAACATCACGCTCGAGTCGAAGGTCATGTTGATTCCCTCGCCGACCCGGTTCACCTCGGCCGTCGGGACGGCCTGGTTCAGCTCCTTCGCCTGCTCGTCCATGTTCTTGCCGATCAGGTTGCCGGCCGCTCCGCCGACGGCGGCGCCAGCAAGGACGCCCCAGACGCTACCGCCCGATACGGCGGCACCCAGCGCCGCCCCGGCTCCCGCGCCGATCAGCGTACCCGTTCCCTGCTTCGTCGCGCAGGCGGAGGTCGAGCCGACCAGCGCCACGGCTCCCACCAGCACGAGTGTCTTCCTGAATTTCATCTGATTGCCTCTCCGTATCCGGTTTCGGTCCGTCTTCTCACGGTGTCAATCGCGAGCCTATTTACATACGAGCGCAGAGAACATGTCCATCTGAGGATTCTTCCAACCCAGGGCGAGCGCCTTGGTGACGTCGGCACAGACCATCGCCGTCTCCTGCGCCGTCATTGCCGCGCGCAGCTCCTGAGCGTTCGTCGTGCCGTACTTCTCCTGCATCATGTTGAGCGAGCCCTCGGCCCGGATCTGATACATCTCGGCGTTGGAGACTCCCATTCCGGTGGCCTTGCTGTACGCCTGGTCGGCGGCCGCGTAGTCACCTTCCTTCACGGCCCAGTCACCCTTGATGATCACGTAGGTCGGGTTCGCCGGATCCAGCTCGATCGCCTTGTCCATGTACTGGTGCGCTTCGGCGGTCTTACCTGAGCCGTAGTACATCTGGCCGACGTGAGCATAGAGCGTCGCTCTCTCTACCACGTTGACGTTCGTGTCGGCCGTCCGGATGACCAGGTTGTAATCGGCCTCCGCGAGATCCATCTGGCCCTTCGCCTCGTACGCGGTCGCCCTCTCGAACAGTGCGAACAGGTGGAGGTCATCTTCGGCCAGCACCTGGTTGGCGGCAGCGATCGCCTCGTCGTGACGACCGAGCTGGTTGAGCGCGTGCGCACGACCGGTCTGGATGTCCATTCGCTCGCTCTTGCCATCACACTCCTCGACGATCGCGTCGAAGGCAGCGAGCGCGCCGGAATAATCGCCGGACTCGTTCATCATGTTGGCCGCGGCGATCGCGTCATCGCAGTCGTTCGCCGGCGAATTCGCCGCCTCTGCCGACCCGGCGATGAGCAGGGTCGCCGCGAGGGCCGCGCCGAGCGACCTGCGGAGGGGGTTCCAGCGCTGTTGTCGCTCCGCGCCGTGGACAGTACTAGTTCTCATCCTGCACCTCTCTTGGGAATCCGCTCTCCTCGACCCGTCACCGGGTCGGACCCGCCACGAAAATCGGCCGTCAGCGCCGAAATTCGAACAATTTGACCCCTACCATGTCCAAGTCTCTCAGATCGGACAATTGGACCTTAGGGAAGGGGTCGGGAGAGGGCGCCGGGCCGGGAACTACCGGAAGCGGCTACCAGGTCGCTCGCAGAGCTCTCCCGTGTCCGGAAGTCGACACCGACTCGCCGTCCCGCCACGTCGCCGTGCCGTTCACCCAGACCTGACGTATTCCCTCCGCGAGCCGGTGCGGGTGTTCGAAGTCGGCGACATCCCGCACCTCGGTCGGATCGAAGGCGAGAACGTCGGCCGCGTAACCCGCTCGCAGGAGTCCCCGCGGCGGATCCGATACCGACACGTCGTCGAGCCGATAGATCGCCGCCGTGGCACCCGACATCTTGCGCACCGCCTCCTCGAGAGAGAGCCGCCCGTCCGCGACGACGAGCGTCTCGATCACGCGCGCGAAGGAGCCATGCCCCCTCGGATGGAGCATGGTCGGACTCCCGTCGGATGAGATGACGACGGACGGGTCCGCGACCAGGGTCCGCATCACCTCGTCGTCCATCACGAAATAGGCGGCCGAAGCCCCCTCCGGACCGATTTCGATGAGGATCTCCTCGAACGGGACTTCTCGTTCCCGCGCGACATCGGCCAGAGTTCGTCCCGCATAGGGACCGGTGCCGAAGAGTGTGGCCTGCGGGCCATTGCGGCTCTCGACCCGGCGCCGGAGGTGCTTCGCCAGCTCCGCTCTTCGATCGCGGACCACCGAGGCGTAGTCGTTCGGCGGTCGGGACCACTCGGGAAAGAGGAGGGACAGGCCGGTGAAGCTCGCGGTGTACGGGTAGACGTCGGCGGTGACCTCGATTCCCTCTGCACGCGCATCGGCCATGGTCCGAAGCAGCCTTCGCGCGGCCGCCGTGTCGTCCTCGAGCACGATCTTCATGTGGGACACGTGTACGCGCGCTCCCGAGCGGCGTCCCTGCTCGATGAGCTCGGCGAGCGACGCATCCACCCGGTCCGCGTCTTCGCTCCGCAGGTGGCTCGAGATCACGGCCCCGGCCTCCGCCACCGGACCGGCGATCGCCGCGAGCTCGTCGATCCCGGATCGAGAACCGGGATCGTACTCCAATCCGGTCGAGAGTCCGTAGGCACCCGCTGCCAGTCCTTCGGAGATGATCGCCGACATCCTCACGAGCCCCTCGGAACCGGGGTCTTCGAATCCGACGCCCGATTCCCGCCGCACGGTGTTGTGACCGACGAGGAACGCGATGTTCACGCCGGGTCGTACAGAATCCACCGCCGCGAGCTGCGCGGGCATTGTGGCGACTTCGGGGCTGCTCCCATCCTGGCCGAGTACGATCGTCGTGACGCCCATCGCGAGGAAATTGAGAAAGGCGGGATCCCGGGAGGGCTCGCCGTGGGCATGAGCATCGATGAAGCCCGGGGTCACGACGAGGCCTGAGGCATCGAAGCGCTCCCGAACCCGAATCGTGTCGGGATCCAGGGGCCCGATGAATGCGATCCGCCCGCCGTGTACCAGCAGATCCGCCCTGCGCGCGGGCGCACCGGACCCGTCGATCAGGCGACCGTCGTGGATGAGCAGATCGTAGACGGGGCGCTCTGCCGATGCAGCGGACCCGTACCGGGTTGCCGAATCCCGGCTCGACTCGGAACGCTCAGGCCAACCGCAGGCCGGGACGGCAAGCGGCACCAGCACCGCGAGCAGAGCCAGCCGCGCAAGTCTCATTCTTCCCGCGATCGGTGGGAACCTCCGGACCCGGTTCCGATCCTACGTCAGAGCCTGAAGATCCTGCCGACGGCGAGAACGATCACGGCCGCCGCCCCGAGCGCTGCCGCCACGAGGAGCGTGTCGATCGCGTCGCGTTCTTCCATCGACTCTTCGATCACTTCCACTTCGATCTCGGGTGGATCCGCGTCGCGTGCGGCGCCAGGCGCCTGGTCTTCGTGTGCCGAACAATAGAATGAACCCTCGCCCGCCGATCGCTTGCATCGCGATCCCGACTTCGTCTGTCCCCGACATTGTGCCATGCAACACCTCCTGTTTCCGCAATCTACGCTTTCGGCGTCCGCAAGGATTCACTCGACCGGCATTCGACCTGTCTTCGGAAGAACGATGGCCGCCGCCCCGGGCGAGCCCGATGGTAGTTCCGGCGAGGCGACCACGAGCCACTTCCGCCCTCCGTCCTCCGCCACGGCAACCCGACGTGTGTCGGGCCCGGCCCCTGCCGGAATCTCGGCCGGCGGCACCGAGAGGCCCACACCGAGGGCCTTCAGGCAGGCCTCCTTCCTCGTCCAGCAGCCGAGCAGCCATCGGTGGCGTGAGCCAGCGGGCAGCCGCCGCCAGGTCTCGCGCTCGGATGCGCTGAGGTATTCCTCTGCGAACGCGTCCGCTTCGGGTACCGCCCGTACGACCTCGAGGTCCACGCCGATGTCGACTCCCGTGCCGATCCCGATCAGCGCCTCGCCGCCGGAATGCGCCAGGTTGAAGGCGGGCGAGCCACCTCTCAGCCGAGGCTTGCCCCCGGGGTCTCTCACGATCTCGGACTCTTCAACCGAGCGCCCGAGTCGGTGCGAAAGCAGATCGAGCAGTGTCGAGCGTACGACGCTCCGACGCCGAACCGAATCGAGCTCGCCCGCGTCCTCTCCATCCGGTCCGTTACGGCGGACCAGGTGCGCGGCATCCAAATCCAGCCACCAGAGCTCCAGCTCCGCGGGAAGATCGTGATCGATGGCCCGGATGACGGAATCTGGCATCTGTCCGGCCTCTCGATGAAAACGCCGATGGACCGCGTCACGGTCCGGTTCCGTTCTGGCCGTGATCTTGCGCGGTTACGAATCGACCGCTCCAGTGGAAGGGAATCTAAACCGTCCCCGGTCGCTCGCGCGCGCTGCGGGTGCGACTCGGGTAGGATCGGAACGCGGACCCGAGCGAGGTCTGACGCTTGAGACGACTGCTGCACGAATGCTTTCTCGAGCAGGCACGACGAACGCCAGTCGACGTCGCGCTGCGCCACGAAGGGCGTGAAATCAACTTCGGTGCTCTCGAAGCGAGCGCCGGTCGGATCGCCGCGGGGCTCGTTGCCCGGGGCATCGGATCGGGCTCTGTGGTGGGGCTGCACATGGAGCGGTCGATCGACCAGGTCGCCGCATTGCTCGGGATACTCGAGTCCGGAGCCGCCGTCCTGCCGCTTCCTCCCGCCTTCCCGCCGGCGCGCCGGGAGCAGATCCTGGAAGTCGCTTCCCCCGCCGCCGTGATCGATGCCGACGCCACCCGCGTGGAGAGCCGAGGAGCCGTTCGGGAGGTTCTTTCTGTCGAGACCCTGCTCGCCGGTCCGGACGCGGGGGCCGAAGACGCGGGACCCCGGGACGAGGAAGCGATAGCGTTCGTGCTTTCGTCGTCGGGCTCCACCGGCCGGCCGAAGCTGATCGCGCGAAGTCACCGTTCCTTCTTCCATCGTCTTTCGTGGACCTGGCAGCGACACCCGTTCCGGGAGGGCGAGGTCTGCTGCCAGAAGGCGCACGTGACGACCACTCACTCCATCTACGAGCTGTTCGAGCCGCTGCTGATGGGGGTCGAGACGGTGATCGTTCCCGACCGGGAGGTCCGCGACCTTGAGCGCTTCTGGGAGGTGATGCGAGCGGCCGGCGTGACGCGGCTGCTGATCGTGCCGTCGCCGCTTCGAGCGAGTCTCGCGATGCCCGGCTTCGACCCGCCTCCGCTCGAGGTCGTCGTGA
>JARRPS010000032.1:0-11959 GCA_037382625.1 Gemmatimonadota bacterium
GCCATCCGGCGGCCAGCCCTGACGCAAGCGCCAGCAAAAGCACGATAACCAGTCTTCTGCTTCGCATTGCCCGTTCAACCTGCCTTTCCGGGGTCCCGCCCCGTCGGGGCGATCATGGCGTTCATGCTACCAGGCCGAAGACGGCTCCGAGCGCGATCGGAACTCCGTAGGGAATCCGGATCGCGTCTTCGGTCTCCAGCGTCGGAAGCGACTTGAGGTCTGCACGCATGGCGAGGCCCGCGAGGAGCGTCGCTGCCACTCCGCCCGAGCTCCGGACGACGCGGCGAAGTGCTCCTCGTCGGGCGGCGACGATCAGGGCGAACAAGCCTCCGATCAGCGCCGTCGCGAGAAGCGCGTATGTCAGTTGGAGCGGTCCGAGGAAGGCACCGACGGCCGTGATCAGCTTCACATCGCCGCCGCCCATTCCACCGAGAGCGAAAAGGGGGAAGGAAACCACGAAGCCCATGGCGGCGCCGAGTAATCCGTCGACCAGCATGGGTCCGCCCTGCAGCGCCCGAAGGCCGAGCGCCAGGCACAGTCCGGCGATCGTCAGTGCATTCGGGATGCGGCGCCAGGCGACATCGGTCGCCGCGGCGGCACCCACAAGCATGACAAGCCCTACTGCGCTCAAGTCCACATATCCCCCGGGTTCTGTGGCTAACCGTCAGTTCCGATCACCGACCTTTGCGGAGTCGGTGGCTACTCTGCTGACCCGCGAGCCAGGCGGACGGAAGCGGAAACGTCGGCTTCCGCCCGCCTGCTGCACGGGCTTCAGCTGCGGATCAGGAAGTGCCCGGCACCTGGGCTTCCAACGTCGATCCGATCGTGTTGAAGACATTGCTGACCCGCGAGCCGAGCAGTGATACCGCGACGATCACGGCCAGCGCGATCAGTGCGATCAGCAGCGCGTACTCAGCGAGGTCCTGCCCGGACTCGTCGGTCCAGAGCGCCTGAAACAGCTCGAGCATCCTGTCCTCCCGGCCGAAGCCATTGAGGTGTTGATTTGGGCCGCTTTTCATCGGCCCCGCGCGGGGACGTGCCGCCTTCTTGCGGTCACTCCCAACTCACCTTATCAGGTGTTCCGATCTCGCTTCCATTGCCCGCCGACTTGGTTCGGCAGGCGGAGTCGGCCTACTCGAACCAATCTGTGCTGCGGGAATCGTGCCGCGAATGCGAGCCGGCCCGCGGGAATCCGTTCCCGTCGATGCCCGCGAGGTGCAACCGCAAGCACCGTTCCTGCTCCAACTCGGGCGGCCAAGTCCCGTATCTCTTTGCGATATGTTAACATCGGGGAGCAGGCAGCGGGAAGGGAGGGGGCTGGCCTGCCTCCAATTCAGGAACTTCGTTGCAAAGTGCAGCAACATTCTGGCCCTCCTGGGGATTCCCGGGCGGGGCCAGCCCAAGGGTCTGTTCTGCAACTACTATCGAAATACGCTCGAATCGGCGTAGCAGCGGCGCCACACGTCCGATCTCAGTCGCGTCCCGAGCTCCGCGAGCCCGCACGGCGGAGTCGTCGGCACTCGACCGGTATTTCAGTAATCGGACCCGCAGTACCGCACCTCAGCGAGCAACTGGTCCACGTAGATCAACTCGCACACGAGTTCGCCGCTCCCGTCCTTGAAAGGCGTGCGCTCGCCGCCCACAAACCACTGGTATCGCACTTCGTCGCCAAGCTCTCGCGAGCGCCAGTAACCGTTACCGGTCGAATCCCGGCGGTCGGAATTCGTGATCAGCTCTCTCGTCTCGACAGTCATTCCCGGAATGAAAACACCCGTTTCGATGGCCACACGGGTCTCTTCGTCGATATCGGGATGCTCGGCCAGCCATTCGCTACGAACATCACGGCCACTGATGTCGGAGCTCGCGCTTCCGGGCTCCCCCGGAAGATATGCGTTTCCGACACAAGCGGTATTGAACAGAACAACGGCGGAAACGATACCAATTCGCATGGCCGACCCCGAAGAATGGGCAAATACAGAACGCGGGAGAAAATTCGCTACGCCGGGAAAGATGCCGGGAGTCGCTGGTCGGCGCCAGATCGGACCCGTGACCCGGGTGAGCGGGCCCGAGTACATCACCTCAGCCCCAGAGCTGGCCCGGGCACCCTTCCACGAGTACGGCGACGGCCGCGGCGATACTCATGCCGACGAGCGTGGCCTGTGGAAGCCAGTCCCCCCTTTTCTGCGCCACCCTGCAATGCGGGCAGAGCTTCGCGTCGTCAGGGATGACAGCCTCGCATTCCCGGCACTGTTTCATGGCTCGTCCTCTCTTTCTCGATGCCTGCACGGTCCCGCGCTGGGTCCGGCCGGCTTCAGCGGGAGAATGGCGCCGGTCCGGGCACGGAATCCGAATTGCCCGATTCCCTGGCGAGGAGGCGCTGGCCGTCCGCTTCGAGCCAGCGGAACAGGATGACGCCTCCCACGATAATCGTCACGTAGGCGAGGAAGAAACGCCAGAGAACGGTGTAGGCGACCAGCAGACTCGCCGGAAGAAAGCTGCTCATCACGGCGGGCGCGAGTACTTCGGCGACCCCTGACCCGCCCGGCGTGGGCATGAAGTAGAGCAGGAAATGGAGCATCACATGCAAGGTGACGACATTCCAGAATCCGGGATCGATTCCGAATCCGCGCAGGACGGCCCAACCCATGACGAATCGGGCGCCGAACGGCAGCACGTTGACGATGGTGGCGACCGCGAGGGCCGATTTGCCCCTCACGCCATAGATCTGAATCGCGCCATGCAGTTCCTGAAAGAATCGGAGAGCCTTGCGCACCCTTGGGCCGGTTCCGAAGAAGCGAACCGCCAGAAGGCGCGGAAGCCGCGGGCTCAGCGCAATCGTCAGCACGATCGTAGCGATGGTCCCGAAGCCGACCGCGCACCACTTGAACAGCGTTGCCGCGTCGATGTTGGCCACTGGTAAGCGGATTCCCTCGATCGACTCGGCCGCTCCGAAGAACCACGCTCCGAATCCGGCCAGGGAGAGGAAGAGGAGGTTTACCGTGACACTCGCGAAGTTCGTGGCGACCGATCGGCCTAGACTCGCTCCCTGTCGCACGAGTCCATAGAGCTGGGCCGGACCGCCCCCCGTGCCCGACGGTGTGAGGTACGCGAGCGCCGCCGTGGCCGCCGAGGTCTGTACGCACCTTCCGTAGCCGATCTGGATACCGAGCGGCCGGGTGAGGATCCACAGCCGAAGCCCGCCCCCGAGCCAGTCCACGGCAGCCAGTCCGAGAGCAGGCAGGATCCAGATCGGTCGGAATTGCCTGAATCCGTCCAGGCTTCCCCGCACGTCGTGCGTGATGAGGAAAAGAACCACTAATCCTATGAGGCTCGCCGCGGCGAACGCCGTCACGCCGATCCGGATCGCTCCGGGCGGCAGCTTCAGGCCTATGCCGGTCGATTCACTCACACATCCCCTTTTCGTTGCCGGGCTCCGGGTCGGTTCGTTCGCCTTAGTGTCAGCCGGTTCAGGGCGCGGCCGGCGTCGAGTTTCCGCTGGCCACACGAACCGTACCCGCATAGATATTACGCGCTGGTGCACCGGCCCGGGAGTCGAGAATCGAGTCGGCCGGTTCAAGGCGCAACCAACCCCCGGGAGGGAATTTGCGGAGATACGCGGCGTTCGACCCGCCGGAGTACCTCGACTGGAAACCGGATTCGGAGGTTCTTCGCAGCTATCGGGATCGGCTGTTGGAGTCCGAAGAGAGGCGCGAGATCGTGGAAAATCTCGAACCGGACAGCCTCCTCGACCTGTACCGCGGCCTGATTCGGTTCCGCCTGCACGACATCATGCTCCAGCGATGGGTCAAGCAGGGCGTGATCTCCAAAGCATGGCTGGGAACCGGAGAGGAAGCCGTCACCGTCGGAGTCGTACACGCGCTCCGGAGAGGCGCGGCGGGCGAGACGGACGTCTGCGGGCCAATGATCCGGAACGCGGGGGCCTGTCACGAGATGGGCATGCCCCTGGAGGCGATGTTTCGGGGGTACCTGGGGACACGAGATGGACCGGCTCGCGGCCGGGACATCCACATCGGGGATCCGGACTACGGCGTGGTGGCCCCCGTAAGTGTCGTGGGGGGGCTTTGCTGTGTCGTCAACGGCTACGCCCTTGCCTTTCGACTTCGCGGCTCGGAGCGGGTGGCGCTCACTTGGATCGGCGACGGATCCACCAAGAGCGGAGAGGTTCACGAGGCCTTGAATTTCGCGGCAGTCCAACGTCTTCCCGCCGTGTTCGTGCTGCAGAACAACCAGGTCGCACTCGGAACACGGCTCTCCCAGCATCACAAGGCGGCGGGATTTCGCGACTGGGGTCGGGCCTACGGCGTCGAGCTGCTGGAGGCCGACGGAAACAACGTGCTCGACATGTACGCCGCCGGACGCCTAGCGGTGGATCGTTGCCGACGCGGAGATGGACCGGTGTTCATCGCGGCCGAGACCTTCCGCATGGGAGGACACGCCACGCACGACGTCCGGGAGGCGCGCGGACTCCTGCCTCCGGAACTGTTCGCGACCTGGGGGCGGAGAGACCCGGTGGGTCTGTACGAGGAATTCCTGGCCACCGGACCGTGGGAACTCGCGTCCGGGGTGGCGAGAGGATCGGTCGGCCCGGATTCCGAGAGGGAAGATCGGAATCGGCGGGTCCTGTCGGATATCGAGTCGGAGCTGGCGGCCGAGGTGGATGCCGCAGCCGAAAAGGCTCTGGAAAGCCGCGATCGGGAAGCCGCCAATACGACGGGAGACACGGTTGCCGATGTCTATGCATGAGGATCGCCGTTCACGCGCGGGAAGAGCACACAAGCGAGTCGGTTCCGGGGCTGAGGAGCGGGAGGTGATCGAGGCATGGCGGACGAGTCGGGGAACTCGGCTCGTCCTGGTATTTCCGGGACCGGAGAGATTCGCGCTCGAGCCGGGTCTGGATCTCGATTCTCTCGATCGGGTCGCCCTGGACGGGCTTCTCGGAAGTGCAGTCGGCCTGACCGCGACCGAGGCCGCCTTTCGAGCGCCGGACGGACGACGTTGGCTCGCGCAGGCAGTCGGACCCGTCTGGGCGGGATCGGCGGGGGCCGAAGGGATCGTTTCGACACGATTCACGAGTCTGGATGGACCTCTCGATCGTTTCCAATCAATGGGGTCCCCGCTCCTGCCGGGTCGTGAGGGCGCAGACCTCGAGAGCGACTTGATCGATCTGTGGAATCTGGGAAGGGAACGCCCGGATGAGACCTCGCCGTGAGTGATACGACTCTCCTTCTCTGGCTCTACGGCGACATCTACTGTCCCTGGACGCGCGAGCTGCTCGTGCGGATCCGTGAGATACAGGCCGCCCACGGCACAGCCCTGCGACTGGGCTGGCGACCCCTGCCGCTCGGGCCGGAGAGCGAGACTGCTCTGCGAGCCGTGGAGTTCGCCCGTGATCTCGAGGAGAGTCTCGCTGACCGGGTGCTCGATGGCCTGTGCTCGGCGGCGGCGCTGGACGCAATGGATCCGGAAGATCCAGCCACGGTGCTGGAAGCATGTGAGCGACTCGGTCTGGACCGGGAGGGTGTCCGGCATGCGGTCTCGGACGGCCGGTACGACGCGGAACTGGCGCGGGCGGAGCAGGAGGCGGAGCGCTACGGGATCGACACGATACCGGCGCTCCTCATCGGAAGGCGGATGATCGTGGGGGCCGCCCCCAAGGAACTGCTCGAGACGGAGATCGATGCGGCGCTGTCGTTGGCTGCCGCGGATCGTGACGGAGGATAGGCGAGGATCAGCCCGCCGGTCCGTCAGTGTCGTGGCCGCCGAGCCGTCCGCGCGCCCGTTCGAGCAGTTCGGCCAGGTTCCCTCCATCCGCCGGAGCCACCGCGTACGAGAGTCTTCTCACGGCCGATCCGTGTTCGGCCGCATCCAGAGACCGCAGAATGCGCGCCGAGATTCTTCGGGTCGCCCTCCCGTCGCTCTCCGGCAGACCGAGCGCGATTTCTGACGGAGAAGTCCTCCCCACGAGATCACTCACGCGAAGGAGTCCTCGTATCGCCCCGATGACGGAGCGGGCGGTCGTCGGATCCTCCGGGCTCACGGAAAGCACGACAAGTCCGAACGGGCGGTCGTATCGCGCGCAGCGGGAGATCTCGGCCTCGGCGGAGACGTCGAAGCCCCGCCCGTTGTAGGCCCCGGTGTGGCGGTCCCGGTACGGTGGAAATCGAACCGAATCAGCGGCTCCGGCCAGATATCGGAGCGCTTCCGGATCTGCCAGTGTGGAGCCCGATCGCGCGAGCCGGGCCAGCTGAAGCGCTTCGTTCCGGGCGCCGCGGAGCGTCTTCTTCAGTCGCAGGGTGCCAGCCAGCGAGGGCTGGCGCCGGAGGAGGGCCCAGGCAGCGCTCATCTCCTCGAGAAGTTGCTGCAGAGTCGAAGCAGCCGCCTTGTCGTCGGTCGCTTCCGGGGGCCTCGATGACCTGACGCTCTCGTCCAGGGCTCGAAGGGCTTCCAAGAGGGTGTCCGCGGCCCGCTCCGCTCCCTCGAGCGTTGCGGAGATCTGCTCGAGAGAATCTGCTTCGGGCCTTCCCCGGTGACGGCTCCACGTTTGCTGCGCCTTCTGGACCAGGGAGTCGAGCTCCCGGCCCGCGTCAACGAGGTGCCGGGGGTTGGGGCTCTCGCTCCACTGGGAATCCGGTTTGCGAGCGTCACCCTCCGGACGGTTGAGTTGGTCTGCCAGCCGGTCCAGGGAGCGCCCGATGGCGGTTACGGAGTGTCGCAGCCTGGCGAGCCGGGCGGGAGACGGCTTCTCCCGGAAGCGCGTCCAGCCGTCCTGCAATTCCGCGATCCGCCGTTCCGCCTCACCGAGCCTCGCGATGATCTCGTAGCGCTCTCGGCGGTTTTCAGGAGACGTCACAGAACCATCCGTTCCTGGACATGGAATTCTGTCGCCATGCGCCTCCTCCCGGCGCGAAGTGCAACAGCGCAAACAGCAGCCCTTCCCGACGGCCCGGTCCGACGGCTGCCGCCGGTCCCGACGGGTGACACTGGAGCAGAAAGCGTGCCCGAGAGTGAGGCGGTGACCGTTGACCTGCACATTCGGCAGGATAGGTTGGCGAGCGTGCTACGTGTCACGTTCCTGGGGACCTCGTCCTCCCGTCCGACCGTTCGTCGAAACGTCTCCGCGCTGGCGGTACAGCGCGAGGGCGACCTCTATCTGTTCGACTGCGGAGAGGGCACGCAGCGGCAGATGATGAGATTCGGCGTGGGGTTCGCGCTCAAGGAGATCTTCATCACACACCTGCATGCAGATCACTATCTCGGTCTCCCGGGCCTCCTTCGGACGCTCAGTCTCCAGGGTCGATCCGAGGAGCTCGTGGTCTGGGGGCCGGATGACGGATCGGATACCCTCCAGTCGGTCGCTAACGCGGGCGGGGACCGGTTTTCGTTTCCGCTGCACGTTCGGGAGCTCCCCGTCGGGGCAGCCGTGCGTTTCGCCGAATACGAGATCCGCGCCTTCGCCACGGAACACGTGCCCGGCTCCTTCGGGCTCGCTCTCGTCGAGCAGACCCGCCCCGGCCGTTTCGACGTCGAGCGCGCGCGCAGCCTCGGCGTACCGGAAGGCCCGTTGTTCGGCCGCCTGCACCGTGGCGAGGCCGTCGTTCTCGATGACGGAACGCCCATCGATCCGGCGAAACTCGTGGGCCCGCCGCGCCGTGGTCGCCGTCTCGTGTATTCGAGCGACACCCGTGCATGTTCCAGCGTCGTCGCGGCGGCCGAGGATGCCGATCTCCTGATTCACGAATGCACCTTCTCCGAGGAAGAATCCGGGCGCGCCGCCGAGACACGCCACTCCACGGCCCGCCAGGCGGCCGAGGTCGCCGCGCGCGCCGGGGTCCACCGACTCGTGCTCACCCACTTCAGTGCTCGACACTCGGAGCAGGCACATCGCCTGGTCAAGGAGGCAAGAGAGATTTATCCAGCGGTGGAGGCGGCGGAAGATGGTCTCGCGATCGAAGTGCCGCTTCCGGCGGATGCCGGAGCTGACGACCAATGACGACGATGCGCCTGCCGGGTGACAAGTCGATCTCCCACCGGGCCCTGGTCCTTGCGAGTCTGGCAGACGGTGCTTGCCGGCTTTCGAACCTGCCGGGGTCCGCGGACGTCGCAGCGAGCCGGGTCGCACTGGCGTCGCTCGGCGCTGACCTCTCTCCGCTGAGAGATACGTCGCTGATCGCGAGGTCCCCCTCGCGCTGGACACGCGATGAAGTGATGATCGATTGCGGCAACAGTGGCACGACCGCGCGACTGCTGGCCGGACTCCTGACGGGCCTCGGAGCTCCCGCGATTCTCGATGGCGACGGAAGCCTTCGCCGGCGGCCAATGGATCGGGTCGTCTATCCGCTGCAGTCCATGGGCGGACGGATCGTCTACGCGGACAGGCGCGACCGGCTTCCGATCCGCATTTCCGCTCGGACCACGGGCTCGCTTCGCGTGCTTCGGTACCGGGGCCGCGTCGCGAGCGCACAAGTAAAGAGCGCCCTCCTGCTGGCCGGACTCGCGGGCCGGACGGAGGTGGAGGTCCGGGAGCCGCGTCTCTCGAGAGATCACACCGAGCGGCTGCTGCGGGCGCTCGGTGCTCCGTTGACCGTCGAATCGTTGGAGGACGAAGGGACCCGCGTGACCCTCGCCCCGGAAGTGTCGGGATATCGGATTCCCGCCTTCGACCTGGAAATTCCCGGCGACATCTCCTCGGGGGCGTTCCTGCTCGCGGCCGGCCTGCTGGCGGGCCGGCCCGTCCGGATCGAGGAAGTCGGACTGAATCCGACCCGGACCGGCTTTCTGGATCTTCTTCGCGCGAGTGGCGTGGAGATCCGGCAGGAAGTCACCGACGAGAGGCTGGGCGAGCCGGTCGGGCATGTCGAGCTCGATCCCGGACCGTACCGGGGATTCGAGATTGGAGCTGAGATCGTCCCTTCCGTCATCGATGAGATACCCGTGCTCGCGGCGCTCGCGGCCCGCGCCGAGGGGCCTTCCCGGATTACGGGGGCAGAGGAGCTGCGGCACAAGGAGAGCGACAGGCTGGCCGCGCTCGCGAGCAATCTGCGCGCCCTGAGGATCGAGGTCGAGGAGTCACCCGACGGACTCACAATCGGGGGGACGCGGGAGGCCCTGGATGGAGAGGTCCGATCCTTCGGCGATCACCGCATCGCAATGGCCTTCACGGTGCTGGGCGTCGATCCCGCTGTTCGGGTCCACGTGGAGGATCCGGGCTGCTCGAGCGTCTCCTACCCGGGGTTCGCGAATGACCTCGAGCGCTTCCTCGGTGGGGAGGAAACATGAAGGACATAATCATCGCGATCGATGGACCGGCTGCATCGGGGAAGAGCACGACGGCCCGCAGGGTGGCCCAGCGCCTCGGCTATTGTCACATGAACTCCGGACTGCTCTATCGATCGATTGCCTGGAGCGGATTGCGCGACGGCTGGGTCGAAGACCCACACCGGTTCACACGGGAACTGGATCGACTGGAAATCGCCCTTCACCGGCATCCTCCGGACTTCGCGGTGGAGGTCAACGGAGACACTCCCGGGCCCTCGTTGCTCGCGGCGCCGGAGACGGCGCGGTGGGCATCCAGGGTCGCAGCGTTGCCCGAGGTCCGGGACCTCGTTCTGCAGGTGCTGCGGGAGAGCGGTGGGGCGGGCGGTGTGACGTGTGACGGACGGGACATCGGCACGGTGGTGTTCCCGGCAGCGGACCTGAAGATATTCCTGGTCGCCAGTGCGGCCGAGCGGGCTCGGAGACGCATGCTGGAGCGGGGCGGCGATCCGAAGGGCCCTGCCTTCGAAGCGGAGGTCCGGAGCCTCCGCGAGCGCGACTCGCGGGACTCGAGACGGAGCATCGCGCCGATGGTTCCTGCGTCCGATGCCATCGAGATCGATACCACGGAGATGAGTCCGGACGAGGTCGTGGATCAGATCGTCGCGCTCGCCGTCGAGCGAGGTGCCGCCCCGGTTGACGAAGGTCGAGATTCGGCCTAGTTTATCGCGCTGTTTTCACGTTCCGTAAGAGAGAACCTTAACCCAAACGCGCGTCCCTCATCGGAGCGGCTGGCGGCTCGGATCGTTACCGAGGCCGGCCGATCTTTTTTCCGGTGGGTTCGTGACGGCCGCGGCAGCAGAGAAAGCGACCTGAACCCCATGACCGACGATCGCACCCCTTCCGAAACCCGTACTGAAGATTCCGAGACTCCCGAACCGAAGGTCGAGCCGACGACGGAGACCGACGTCGCGCCGGCGGAGGCGGTTGTGGAAGACCCCGCGGAGGCATCCGATGGCGCCCCGGCGGATGACACCACGACCGATCCTTCGCAGGAAGCGACCGAAGAGGTCGCTGCGGCAGAGGGCGTCGAGGCGGAGACGGATGCCGTTTCCGAAGAGGTTCCAGAGGAGTGGGATGGCGAAATAGAGCCGGATCCGGACTCGATGTTCGCCACTTCCGCCGACGGCTTACCCGTCGATCTCGATGCCGGGGAGTACTCTGACGAAGAGTACGAGGCGATGCTCGCGATGTATGACGATACGCTTCACGACATCGTGGAAGGCGAGATCGTCAAAGCGACTGTGCTTCGAAAGACCGACAATGCCGTGATCCTCGATGTCGGCTTCAAGTCCGAGGGCTCGGTCTCGCTCGATGAGTTCCGCGATCCGGAGGCGTTGGAGACGGGCGAAGAAGTCGAGGTCTTCCTCGAGAGTCTCGAGGACTCCGAAGGCGTGGTGGTCCTTTCGAAGAAGAAGGCCGACTTCCTGCGCGTCTGGGAGAAGATCAAGGACGCGTACGACAACGATCGGCCGGTTCCGGGAGTCCTGAAGCGCAAGATCAAGGGCGGCGTCACCGTGGACCTGATGGGTGTGGACGCGTTCCTGCCGGGGTCTCAGATCGCGTTGCGCCGGGTTCCGAACGTGGACGACCTGATCGGAAACGAATACGACTTCATGATCCTGAAGCTGAACAAGAGGCGCAGGAACATCGTCGTCTCCCGGCGCGTCATCCTCGAGGCAGAACGCGCCGACAAGCGCGAGCTGTTGAAGAAGGAGCTGGAGGTCGGACAGGTCCGGAAAGGCGTGGTCAAGAACATCACCGATTTCGGTGCGTTCATCGACCTGGGAGGAATGGACGGCCTGCTCCACATCACCGACATGTCGTGGGGCAGGATCGGACACCCTTCGGAGATCACGAACATCGGAGAGGAACTCGAGGTCAAGATTCTCGATATCGACTGGGACCGCGAGCGGATTTCCCTGGGTCTCAAGCAGTTGATGGCCTACCCGTGGGAGGACGTGGCCGCGAAGTACCCCGTCGGAAGCCGAGTGCGTGGCCGCGTCGTATCGATCACCAATTACGGTGCGTTCATCGAGCTCGAGAAAGGCGTCGAAGGTCTCGTACACATCTCCGAGATGAGCTGGACTCGCAATGTCCGGCATCCGTCGCAGCTGGTTTCGATCGGAGACGAGATTCAGTGTGTAGTGCTCCGGGTCGATGAGGAGGAGAAGAAGATCTCGCTCGGCATGAAACAGACCGAGGAAGATCCCTGGCTCGCGCTCCCGGCCAAGTACCCGCCGGGAACGAAAATCAAGGGCGTCGTCCGGAATCTCACCTCCTTCGGCGGCTTCGTGGAAGTCGAACCGGGGATCGATGGATTGGTTCACATCTCGGACATGAGCTGGACCCGTCGAGTTCAGCACCCCTCGGAGGTCGTGAAGAAGGGGGAAGAGGTCGAGGTGGTCGTTTTGAACATCGATCCCGACCAGAAGCGGATTTCGCTCGGACTCAAGCAGGTCGAAGACGATCCGTGGTATGAACTCGCCAAGGAATACGAACCCGACTCCGAGTGGAGCGGTACGATCGTCCGCCTTCTCGACAAGGGAGTCGTGGTGGACCTCGGGAAGGAGATCGAGGGGTTCGTTCCGATCAGCCAGCTCGGCGTGGAAGAAGAGCTGGAGGA
>JARRPS010000033.1:0-17840 GCA_037382625.1 Gemmatimonadota bacterium
CAGCGAGTAGTCCGTCGAGTTCTCCGCGGTCTTGGCCCAGCGCACGATGCCGAGCACCGGCAGAAAGGCGATCAGCCCGTAGGATCCCAGCGCGATGATCGGAAGGAACAGGATCGCGATCCGGATCCCCAGATACTTCACGATGCGCGAGACGACGAACAACTGCAGCAGCAGTCCGGCGACGTTGACGACGGCGAAGAAGTCGGAGTAGAAGGATCCGATGTACTGGCCGACGGACTGGCCATTCGCCGTACCGGCGGCGACCGCTCCGCGGGCGGCGTCTTCGACGACGCTGCCCAGAATGTACTCGCCCGTCGTGTTCACCCAGTTCATCAGAAGGACGAGCAGTGCGATGAGCAGCAGGTAGCGGGAACGGAACACGAGGGAAAAGGCGCCACCACCCTTCCCTGCTTCCCTCCCTCGCCGGACCAGGTTCGACACCGGTGCCGACGAAGATCCGCTTCCGGATTCAGAAAGAGACTCTGCCGCCCGGATTTCGGCCCTTCGATGCTCCCGTCGATCGACGGCCCCGGTCACCAGGAGACTGACGAGCAGGATGCCGGCCGCGATCAACATCGGCAGCCAGATCCCCAGGGGCTCGATCAGTTGTCCGACCACGACACTTCCGAAGACGGCGCCGGCCGACGCCCCGAACTGAACCAGCGGAAATAGCCGCTCCCCCTCATCGTTCGTGTAGAGGTCATTGGCGAACGCCCAGAACTGGGCGATGACCATGAGATTGAAGATGCCGACCCAGAGAAAGAAGACGACCCCCAGGTTCAACCCCGATCGACCGAGCACGAAGAACAGGACGAGGCAGGCCGCGAAGAAGAGCGTCACGCGGTTGATCAAGGTGCGGCGCGGCCAGCGGCCTGCGAGCGCTCCATATGCCGGTACGGCCACCAGCAGGATCAGAGCCTGAAGCGCCGATGCGTAGCTCTTGATCTCGGCTCCGCTCTCGTCGAGGATCAGGGCCTCACGAAGCGGCTTGATGAAGTAGTAGGCGGTCAGGAGGAGGAAGACATTCAGGGCGAGAAGCAGCACCGTGAGACCCTCGCCAGACCGGACGTCGGTGAAGAGTCGGAGGATGCGATCCAGGGGCCCGCCACCGGATTCGATCTCGCGCACCGTTCGAACCTCCCTGGTCGCCCTGAACGGATCGGGCTCTTCGCCAACGTGGAAACGCGTTAGATTAGCAGGTGGGCAGGTCTACCGCAGGACCGGTCCGTTCGTTCGACGGTCGAAGAGAGGAACCGCATGCACAGCATTTACGCGGCCGCGTTCCGCCCGCAGGCCATGGTCGAATACGGAGGCTCGAACTTCGTGCGCGAGATCTCCCGAAACCTGTTCACCATGGTCACGGACAACATCTGGTACATCGTAGGGGGTCTGGCCCTCGTCATCGTGGTCTGGTTGTACGTGAGGCGGTGAACGTCACTCTTCGATCCGGCTTCCGCGAACCGTCCACAGGCACGACGACTCCGTAAACCCACCGGGATACCCCTCTGAGGGCTCGGCGAATCCGCCGCCCGGATAGGGAGGCACGGGCTCGACGAGCCTTCCTTCCATGACCTCGCCACCGAACACGTCCGCACGGAGCACCGAACCACGCTCGTGCACGCCTTGCCAGAGGATCAGGTGCAGGCGTCGCAGCTGCGGCTCGATCCATCCCTGGAGGACTTGATCCTCGCTTTCTTCGTCGGCCGTGCCCCAGCGTCCGAGCAGGTATTCGCGATCTCCTTCATTGTCGATGCCGGCGACCCAGAATCGTTCGAGGACCAGGCGGAGATCGATGGCCGGAAGCGCCGGGTTGCAGTTGTTCGTGGCGGGAAGGTGAAGGAGCCATGCACCCGCCATCGCATCGGCGCCCACCGGCTCCGTCAGGAACGGGCTGCCATCGCCGTACGACTGACAGGCCGCCAGGATCCCGATCGCAAGGACGCAGGATGTCGCGATGGATCGTGACCGCAGAATGATTCGCATCCTGTAATGGTAGCGAACGGTGCCAAGTCTCGCCCTCGACGGGCGTATGGATCCGTCGCTCAGGTACCCGCGAACCCGGTCTCCAGCTCGTTGCCCACGCCCGTGAATACGTCGTTCAGGCCGCCGCCGATGACGACGAGGCTCGAGATCGCCACAATGGCGATAAGCGCGAAGAGCAGCGCGTATTCGGCCAGATCCTGTCCCGAATCGTCCCGCCACAGATTTCCGAGTAGACCGTTCATGATTTCCCCCATTGGGTTTCGAGTTTCCTGCGTGGATCGTTCTTCCGGCGGGGAGAAAGGCAGGAACTGGTCCGGTGCAGTGAATGGTGCTCCAAATCGCTGTCAGATATGGCGTTGTGGTGCTGCGGCCGGATCTCGCTCGGCGCCCGGCACGAGGTGCTGTGGCGGACCTGCCACAGGATTTGCCCTAACCGGAAGGTGAGGCTCGCACCGCACAGAATTCGCCCGATGCCTCGGTTCCCTGCACGCCGCCCGCCCAGTCACCGCCGAACCCGCCCTCTTCGATCCAGCGGACGTAGAGCGCGGTGAAGGCTCCGTCGAACCGGATGATGTCGCTCCGGTTTGCCTGCGATCCGAGGCGCAGGACGGCGGTGTACGACTCCTGCGCGCCGGGTGTGCCGGGCCGCGTCAACACCAGGACACCGGGAGCGGCCGGGTCGCGAGACCCCGGGTCGCCCACCCGATAGGCTCCGATCTTCGCGGGGTCCAGAGTTGTCCAGCCGGATAAGGGCACGTTCGTCGAATCCCTGCGGATCAGCGTGAGGTGACCCTCGGTTTCGTATCCCCTCTGGTTACCCGTGTCGGCCGACATACGAAGAAGAAACTCCCCTTCGAGACTCTCGACGCCCGAGAGCCCCGAGCCGCCCTGGCGACACTCGGGTCGCTCGATGACGGAGAGCGATTCGTTGCGGGGGGTGCAGCCGGCGGCCGCGCCGGCGAGGATCACGGCCCCTGCCGCGACCCACACCAGGCCGGCTTCGGTGATTTTCAACTCAGAACGAGTCCTTGTCACCTGGCTCCACGCCACCCCCGAGCGGCCTCAGGCG
Source organism: Gemmatimonadota bacterium (assembly GCA_037382625.1). Taxonomy (GTDB): domain Bacteria; phylum Gemmatimonadota; class Gemmatimonadetes; order Palauibacterales; family Palauibacteraceae; genus Carthagonibacter. Next base: position 3,053 of record JARRPS010000033.1, read on the forward strand.
TCCCGTACGATCCGGGGTCAACTTCTGCCCGATCAGAAGATCGTCGCCGAAGTGAAGCTTTGGCGTTACTCCCCCGGCCACCAGCGGCGTGCCCGGCAGTGTATAGGAATCCGCGGCGCTTTCATCGACGTCGTAGCCGAGGTCACGCAGCGACTCCACGGTCAGGATGCTGATCGGATCCACCGCGGAATTCAGCGCCGGGCTCATCAGCTCGTTATTGAACACCGACTCGCGCCAGTGACCGTTGAGGCTGCCTAGCCCGAAATTCACGTTGTCATTCTCGACGGGGACCTTTGCATCGGGATAGCTCGCACCGCCCATGTCATCGAACGCCGTGATCGCGTTCGCACCTATGAAGTGCGTGTCGTTGATCGTGCCGGTCGTGGAGGTCGGGTCCACCAGGAGCCCGAGGTAGTCCCAGAGGGTGCCGAAGCCGACCACGTGCCCCATCTCGTGAAGGATGACGACGTCGAAAGCGCCGCCGGCCTCGAGATTGGCGACATCCGCTTCATCGAACGACATCAGCCCCACCAGCGGAAAGCCTGTCGGCGTGCGAATGAAGCACGGCCCTGCCTGCCCGAGGATTCCGTCTGGCCCATCGAGTTCGATCACCCGGGCGAAGACCACCAGGTCGTCGAGTTGCTCGAAGATCGGCTCGAGCTGCTCGCCGAAACAGGTGGGAGCGAAAGGCTCCAGCACGATCTCGTCCGCGACGTCTCCAATGATCAACTCCGCCCAGCGGGCGGCGGCATCCTCGAAGGTCTGCTGCTGCGAAGCGCTCGGCGGGGTCCCGAGATACCGGACCTCCAGGTCGTATCCCGGCTGTGAGTCGTCGAAGGTGGAGCAGGCGGCCGAGGTGTAGGCGATCTCGTAGTCGTCGATCGTGATCCCGCTCTCGAAGCTCGTCACGCGCACGAAGTAGTCGCCCGCCGGCAGTTCGTTCGTTCCGCAGACACGCGCGATCCGGCTGTTCGACGCCAGGCCGCCGTCATCGTCTTCCTCGATCAGGTTCAGAAGGTCGTCGTACAGCTCGAGGACCGTGTCGTCAGCCGGCTCACCGCGGGTCTCGAGCACCACCACCGAGGGTTCCGCCAGTGTGAACGTCAGCCAGTCCTCGTCTGTCGCAGGTCGGATGTTCCGCTCCTGGATCTCACCGGATGCGATCGTTCCGGCATCGCCGCTCGTGTCGTCGTCCTCGAACAAGTCGCCCTGCGTACTCTCGATCGTGATCGATACGGAAGCCGTGCCTTCCTGCCCCTGTGCATCCGTCGCGGTCAATGTGATCAGGTGCGATCCCGGGCTCAACGCGAGCGCCGCCGGGGCCTCGCCGGTCGCGAAGTCGCCGTCCAGGTTGGAGCTCCAGACAAGCGAGGCGCCGGTGAGCGCTCCATCCTCGTCGTCGGTGGCCGAGCCGGAAAAGCTGATCGCGTCGGTGTCGAGGAAATTGGTGTTGGTCGCCGGCTCGTCGATCGTCACGCTCGGAACACCGTTCGCCAGAACCTCGAGGTCGATCTCTGTCGAGCCTCTCAGGCCCCTGGAGTCGTCGGCGCTCATCGTGATCGTGTGCATGCCGAGGCTCAGGGAACTCGTTGCAACCTGGTTGCCGGTGCCGATCTGTCCATCGATGCTGGACTCCCAGGAAACATCCTCTCCACCGAGGGCGCCATCCTCTGTATCGATCGCCGAGCCGACGAAGCTGACCTCTGCGCCGAGCAGAACCTGTGTCCCGTCAGCCGGCGACGTGATCGCCACGGTGGGAGCCTGGTTCTCGACGATCGAGATCGAGATCGAAGCCGTTCCATTCCCGCCGGACGGATCCGTGGCGGCGAGCGTGATCTGGTGCGTTCCGGTGGAAAGGTCGGAGCGAGTGACGCTGCCTCCGCTCCCCAGCACGCCGTCGAGATCCGATTGCCAGAGCAGGGCGCTGCCGGTGAGCGAACCGCTTTCCGCGTCGGTCCCCCAGCGAAGGCCACTGAGCCGCTCGCCGGCGCGCTGATCGTGGCGATCGGGCGCTGGTTCGGGGCCGTGGAATCGCTGCACGAGATAGCCGCCACGGCGACAAGAGCCAATGGAACGAGCTTCACCGATCGACGCATTTCCCACCTCACTCGCGCATTGTTCCGACCAGCAGATCCGGGACATCGGTGTCGGCGGAACTCATCTGTCCTCTTCCTCCGATACCCGAAAAGGCCGGCCGCACCGCCAGATCCGCCAACGAATCTTGCCCGGTGACGCCTCGTACCTGCCGTCGCCGAGCGGGTTCCGGTGCCGGGATCGGGCAAGCTCCGTTCCGACGCCGATCGCCTCGTGGCGCCCGTCACCTTGGCGCAGCCCGACCGACTCGGTGCCCGGATGCAGCACGGACCGTGTCACCGAAGTGACACGGTCCGTGCGTTGCGAGGCCGTCGCGCCGGGTGACGGGCGTTACGGATTCACGATGAACTTCTCCGAGGTCGCGGCCGGGAAGGCGATTCCAACCGTGTTCGGACCGCAGCCGATCAGGTTGCCATCCTGATCGACGGCGTCTGTAGTTCCGTCGTCTTCTTTTACGCAGCCAAAGGCGTCCGTGTAGTAGGTGTGGAGCTTGTATGCGCCCGGCTTGGTCAACGAGATGTTCGTCCACTCGTACACGAGGCCGTATGGCTTGCCTGTGTCAGGATTCAACCCGGGTTCGTCGACTCTCTGGCCCTCTTTCGGCTCAACCTCGAGCTGCCACGAACCGTTGTTGTCCTCCGCCGTGATCCGGAGATAGACCATTTCGTCTCCGGACAGGGGTGATTCGTTCGAAGTCGTGAGGAGGACTCGAATTCCCCCGTCTTCCGGGCATTCCGATTCTCCGCTGGATGCCGCCACCGCGCAGATCGGCTCATCCACCCAGCTGTCGAGCGGAACCGTGATGAACGTCGTCTTGCCGACCGGATCGATTTCGAGTCCGAAGAAGGGGCTGAACTCCGTCGCCTTCCCGCTGGCCGAGCCCCCGGTGAATCCCGCGAGGAGCGGCTGCGGCCAGAATGGCAACGTAGCCGCGGCCAGCCGACTGAGGCGAGCGGTCAAACCAATTGCGACCGTTGGGTCGGTAACATAGCACGGGTGGCTCAAATCGGGAGGGTAGTAGTTCCCTTCCTGGAGCAGGGCACCCCCGTGCGCGATCTTCTCCTTCTTCTCGTTGCCCACGGCGGTTTCGCACAGCGTCACGGAGACAGGATTCAACCCATCGGCCGCGAAGTAGACCACTTGCCAGTCGAGGCTGAAGCTGCCGCTGGCATCGAGCGGCGTTTCGTCAGGCAGTGGATTCGGATCTTCCGTCGGACTCCCGAGCACGAGGCTTCTCACACCCCAGAAGGCGGAGCCGAAGGGCTCGACGAACCAGTACGGGCTCGAGCCGTATGTGAACACCCGGTCAGAAGCGCTCTCCTGGACGACGCCGAACGCTCCGCCCGGGCTCAGCGCGCCGGTCAGAACCTGGACGGGATCCGGAAGGATCGGCGCCGCGGGCTGGCAGTCCGCTGAAAGCCCGCAGACGTAATTCATCAAGCTCAGCGCCGTGTACGCGACCATCGCGCCGTCGGCCGCATCGCCTTTGAGCCCGTCGGAGTCCTTCGTCCCGCGCGTCGCCTGCACCTTCTCGAGGATCTGGAAGCCCGTGTTCAGGGTCCAGGTCCCGTCGCCGTCTGCGCAGTACGTCGCGAGATCACGGAACAGGCCGTCCACGAACTGCTGGTCGCTCTTTTCGAGAAAGTACTCGCGCACCGGGGCTGCCTTCGTGTCGCAGCCCGGTCCCCCCTTCGCGAATACGGGCCCGAGCGGAGTCTGGTCGTCCGGATCGGGCGCATTCTCACACGCGCTCCAGGTGACGGTTAGAGATAGAAGGAGAAGGAGGGAACTCTTGATTCGCATCGGACGACTCCTGCTTGGAGGAAACGGCGCAGAGCCGCCATTCCCCTTGCCGGGGCTCGCGGCAGGCTCTTCTATCGGGGGCCGGCAGGGCCAGACCCGGGGACGTCGTCTCTATGCAGAAGTATGCGGGGCCTCGGCAACTAATTTGCAAAGAGTGTTCCAAGAGAGGCCCAAGCGTCGGCCTCTCTCCTGCGTCCGATCAAGTCACTGATGGCAGGAGACTTCCACGGTCTTCGCACGACAGTTTGGAAGCGAATGCCTCGATGCATCGTCGGGACGAAACGGCCCGGCGCCGTGTCGAACTGGCCGCATCTACTCCTGGGCCTGCCGGCGGCGGCGCAGCGTCAGGGAGCGGAAAAGCGAGGGTCCGTGCGCAGGGCTTCCATGTACCAGTAGCCGTGGTCCTCCGCCGTGACGTCGGGGTTCGCGGCGACGTGGACGTTCCACTGCGTGATCGCTTCGTCCATGTCGCCCAGGAAGCTGCGCACCACTGCCTCCCAGAAGGCGATGTTGCGCGTCGGGTCCACGTCGGACCCCAGGCGGGCCCGCTCGGCGACGGCGCGTGCGCTGTCGGGCATTCCCGCCTGTGCGAGGGCGAGGGCGGCCAGCATCTGTCCCTGGTGCTCGTTGAACTCCCGGCGGTCCGGCGGACTCAACTCTGCCCAAGCGTCAATCGCGGCCCAGACGCTGTCGATGTCGGGATCGGCATCGGGCATCGCGTTCACCCAGACCTCGCACTGTCGGAACCGCGGGCGTTCCGGGAACCGGCGGCGTCCCTCCTCGCACCACCGGCGCGCCTCGATCACGTCGCCCAGATCGAAGGACGTCCCGAACAGGCGCCACAGCGTAAGGTGCACGTTCTTCAGGTAGGGGTCGGCTTCGTAGGAACGAAGCGCGGCGACCTTCGCCTCCGGCACCCGGTCCTGGTTCGCCAGGAGGTGACTGAGCGAGCTCCAGGCGGACGCCTGCCCCGGATTCGATGCGACCGAGGCCCTGAGGTCGGACTCCGCGTCCCCGACGAGTCGTTCCGATTCTGCCGGTCCGTCAGCCAGGTTGAGAAGGTATTTCCAGTACGCGAGGGTTCCTCGCAGCTCGAGGGCCGAGGCATCCGTGGAGTCGAGCTGCACCGCCACTTCCGCATCCTCGAGCCCCCGGCTGATCCAGCCGTCGGCGGCGACGCGGTCCGAGAAACCCGTGAAGCGTGATGCCTGGTAGTCGAGCCATCCCCGTCGGACGGTCGGTTCGACCCACGCCGGATCGATCTCCTCTGCCAGCGCGAGGATCGAGTCTGCGACTGCCAGCGAAGCGAGGGCCGCGTCGAGTTCCCCGGTCTGCATAAATGCGAGAGCCCGATCCTCTACAGGAGAGGCTCGCTGCACCAGCTCCCATGCCTCCACGTTATCCGTACCTGCCCGGAGCTCGATCTCCTCGATCTCCTCGCCGAGCGTCCGCAGCAGAAAGGACCCTACCTCCTGCGCGAGATCGTCCTGTAACTCGAACAGCTGATCGTACGTACCGTCCACCCGGGTGGTGCCGAACTGGTCCCCCGTCGCGGCATTCACGAAGGACACGGCAACGCGGATGTCCTGGTCCGCCATCGAAACCGTACCATTTACTATCGTAGCGACTTCCAACGCCCGTCCGATGCTGTCCGGGGGAAGCGTCGTATCGCGAAACTGCGCGACACCGTTCCGGGACACGACTTTGAGCGTCTCGACCCCACTGAGTTCGTCGATCAATGTCTCGGAAAGCCCTGCCGCGATGAAGGGAACTTCTTCCTGCGGGGTGCGGGGCTCGAAATAGAGAACGGCGACGCGCCGCGGGTCCTCGACCTCGGACAGCCGTTCCAGCGCCGAGGCCCGTGTCGCACGGGCATCCCGTTCGCTGGTGTCACGCATCAGGAAATCCCGGATCGCGAGCCCGCCGCCCAGGACCACGATCACCAGCGCGGCGGCCAGCATCTCTTTAGGGATCTTCTTCCGGCGGCGCCTGCGCTTTCCGGGCATCGTGCCCGCGAGCGCGGGATCGAGAAGGACCTCATAGACGCGAACAGGCTCCGCGATGTTCTTGACCGAGTGCTTGCCGAGATCCGCGAATCCCAGCTGGACCTTGTTACGGACCTGATTGAAGGCGCTCTCGGAGATGTAAACCGTCCCGGGCTCGGCGAGCGACTCGATCCGCGCGGCAACGTTGACCCCATCGCCGTAGATGTCGCCTTCCTCGACGACGATGTCACCGACGTTGATCCCGATCCGGTAGACGATGCGGCGATCCCGGGGAACGTCGTTCTCCCGGCCGGGCATCTCGCGCTGGATCTCGGCCGCGGCCTCGACCGCGTCCACGGCGCTCGCGAACTCGACGAGCAGACCGTCCCCGGTCCCCTTGACGATGTGCCCCCGGTGGCGGGTGATCGTCGGCTCGAGCAGCTCCTTGATGTGCGCCTGGTGGCGGGACAGCGTCCCGGTCTCGTCCTCGCCCATCAGCCGTGAGAACGAGACCATGTCCAGCGCGAAGATCGCAGCGAGCTTTCGTTCCATGCCCCTGCCTCTGAAGTGGCGAGCGGGCCCGAGTTGCCGGGACTGCCGGACGGGACCGTCTTCGATTCTACGCTATGGGAAGGCCCGACGCGACACCCCCGGCCGATCAAGGAGCGCGCACGCGCGGCAGGTTGCACGTGGTTCGGCCGGACTCCAGATTTAGCGGTCGAATACACCTCCGGGGCGCAAGGATACGCAGATGAGACTCTCCTCGCGGCGGTCCGTAGCCGATTCGTTCACTTCTCTCGCTTCCGAGCTGGGTTCGGATCTGGCCCTCAAGGACTTCGTTCTGAGAGATGGGGCCCGCGTCGCGGTCGTCGGCGGGGGGCCGGCCGGCTCGTTCTTCAGCTTCTTTCTGCTCAAGATGGCCGAGGCCATCGATCTCGAGGTCGAGGTCGATATCTTCGAGCCCCGCTTCTTCACCCGGGGTGGCCCCTCCGGATGCAATCATTGCGGAGGCATCGTTTCCGAATCGCTCGTCCAGATCCTCGCCGCAGAAGGTATCAACCTGCCCACCGAGGTCGTGCAGCGCGGAATCGAGTCCTACGTCGTTCACATGGACGTCGGCAGCGTGGCGATCCAGAGTCCGGCCCGGGAGTCCCGCATCGCGGCCCTGTACCGGGGCAATGGTCCCCGCGGCGGAGGTGACCCGCAGTGGGACAGCTTCGACGGCTATCTGCAGGGCATCGCGGTCGAGAAGGGCGCCCGGATCCGGAACAAGCTGATTACCGATGTCGAGTGGGAAGATGGAAGGCCCCGGCTGATCGAGAACGATGGTCATGCCTCGACCTATGACCTCGTCACGGTTTCGGCCGGGGTCAACAGCAACTTCATCCGGATGTTGAAAGATGCGCCATCGGGTGTCGCGCCCCCCAAGACGACCCGAACCTATATCTGCGAGTTCGAGGTGGGACGCGAAGGTGTCCGGGAGATCATGGGCAACGCGATGCACGTGTTTCTTCTCAGCATCCCCCGCTTGGAATTCGCCGCCCTGATTCCCAAGGGCGAGTTCGTGACCATGGTGATGCTGGGCGACGAGCTCGACCAGGAGCTGGTCCACGCCTTCCTCAACGATCCGACGGTCCGCCGCTGCTTCCCGACGGACAAGAAACCGGTCGTGTGCAGCTGCTCGCCGCTGATCAACATGGGCGCGACGAAGCGCCCGTACGGGGACCGGATCGTGATGATCGGTGACAGCGGCGTGACGCGTCTCTACAAGGATGGGATCGGCGCGGCGTACCGCACCTCCAAGGCGGCCGCGACCACGGCCGTGTTCCAGGGCATTTCCGCCGAGGCCTTCGAAGAGCATTACTGGCCCGCCTGCAAGGCGATCGCCTCGGACAACGCGATCGGCAAGGTGATCTTCGGGGTCACGACTCTGTTCAAGCACTCGAAGATCTCGCGTCGCGCGATCTTGCGGATGACGAGCCTCGAGCAGGCCGAAGAAGACAAGTCGCCGCACATGAGCTCGGTGCTCTGGAACATGTTCACGGGAAGCGCGCCGTACAAGGAGATCTTCGCGAGCACGCTGCACCCGGGCTTCATAGGGAGCCTCCTGTGGAACCTGGCGCAGGGCGTACGACCCTCTGCCGGCAAAGGAAAGGTGGCCTGACGATGCGACAGGGCGTTCTGGGGAGGGATTATTACGGCGGGGAGACGGTCGTGCGGCAGGGGGAAACCGGTGACTGCATGTACGTCGTGCAGGCTGGAAAGGTCGAGGTCGTGCAGGACACGGATCGGGGAGAGCAGCGTCTCGCGGTGCTCGAGACCGGCGACTTCTTCGGCGAGATGGCGCTGTTCGAGCGCGAGGTCCGCTCGGCGACGGTGCGCGCGCTCGGAGATGCGCGGGTCCTGAAGATCGACAAGAAGACGCTCTTGCGGCGCATCAAGGAGGATCCGCTGCTCGCCGTGAACATGCTTCAGGCGATGTCGGGTCGAATCCGCGAGTTGAACGCGGGGCTCGCGCACAGCGGATCAGGAGTGAAAGCCGAATGACCCAGCAGCCGCCTTCCTGGCCCGTCGGCTCTGAGCCCGGCGGACAACGACTGACCCCCGCCTACCGGCCCAGCCAGGTGGAGAAGCAGGCGCCCTGTCAGGCCGGCTGCCCCAACTGCGGGGACATCCGCGGCTGGATCGGCACCGTGGCGCAGCGCGAAAAGCTCGGGCTGAGCAAGGAGGAGGCGTTCGAGCGGGCGTGGCGGATGATCACCGACGTAAATCCCTTCCCCAGCGTGCTGGGACGCGTCTGCCCCCATCCCTGCGAGTCCCACTGCAACCGGGGCGAACACGACGAGCCGCTGGCGATCAACGCCATGGAGCGGTTTCTCGGCGACTGGGCGATCGAGGCGGACATCCCGTTGCCGACGATCGACGGCGAGGCGGGCCCCGAGTGGGTCGGGGTCGTGGGAGCCGGTCCTTCGGGGCTCTCGTTCGCCTATCAGATGGCGCGGCGGGGGTACCGTGTCACCGTGTACGAGGGCCGCGAAGCGGCTGGGGGGATGCTCCGTTACGGCATCCCGGACTACCGGTTGCCGCCGGCGATCCTCGATGCGGAGATCGAAAAGATCGTACGCCTCGGCGTCGAGATCGAGCTGGATACGGCGGTCGGGCGTGACGTCGCGCTGGCCGACCTCAGGCAGCGTCACGCGGCTCTGTATCTCGGGATCGGCGCTCAGGCCGGACGGGGCCTCGGAATTCCGGGCGAGGACGGGCCGGGCGTATGGACCGGCACGGAGTTCCTGTCTCGGGTGAACTGCGGCGAACCTGTTGGCGTCGGGACTCGGGTGGCCGTGATCGGCGGCGGCAACACGGCGATCGATGCGGCCCGCGCCGCGCGCCGGCTCGGCGCCGACGTCACGATTCTCTACCGCCGCTCGCGCACGGAGATGCCGGCGATCGCACATGAGATCGACGACGCGCTGGAGGAAGGCGTCGAGCTGATTCTGCTGGCGAGCCCGGTTCGACTGGAGCGGCCGAACGGCGCCCTGCAGACGCTGATCGCGCAGCGGATGGAGCTGGGTGCGCCGGACGACTCCGGTCGGCCGCGGCCGGTGCCGATCCCCGGGTCGGAGTTCGAGCTTCCGGTGAGCGCGGTCATCGCCGCGGTCTCCCAGGCGCCGGATATCCGGGGATTCGAGGACCTGGATCAGGATGGGGGCTGGTTCCTCACGGGCAACGGCGGCGCGGTGGGCGACGGAATCTGGGCGGGCGGAGACGCGCTCGGCCTCGGGATCGCCGGCATGGCGATCGTTCAGGGGCGGCACGCCGCCGAGGCCCTGCACGCCCGGTTCCGCGGTCTCGCGCCGCCGGTGTCGCGGGAAAACGGCCAGCGGCTTGTCGGGCCGGACGAGATCATCATGGAGTTCCACGAGACCCGCCCGCCGGCGCGGCCCGAGCGGCTCACGCCGGAGGCGCGGCTCGCTGCGCCGATGGCCGAGGTCAGCGGGAGGATCACCGAGGAGCAGTTCCTCGCGGAGACCAGTCGCTGCTTCTCCTGCGGCTCCTGCTTCGGCTGCAGCCAGTGCGAGATGTTCTGCACCTCGGGCTGCTTCACCAAGCTCGAGGAGGTCGGGCCCGGCATCTACTTCACGCTCACGCTCGAACAGTGCCAGGAGTGCGGAAAGTGCGTGGAGGTATGCCCCTGCGGATTCCTGGAGGCGAACTAGCCGGCCGAGCGCAGCACCAGCCAGGCCGCCGCGATCAGCACCAGCCCGTGCAGCAACTGGTCGAAACCCAGTGCCGTCCAGAACGCCTGTGCTTCCGTATTGGACAGGGCCGGGTACCTCGCGCCGAGCCTTCCACGCAGCACATCGATCAGCAGGTGGGTGGCGAACACCAGCCCGCCGGCGATGGCGACGGGAGCCAGGCCCGGTCGCACGACGGCCGTGACCGTGAGGGCGGCCAGCACCGCGTGAATCAGCGCGTGCAGAGCGATCGGTCCAACCGGCGTCCCGACCGCCTTCGCGTCCTGCATGCGTGAATTGGCCAGCGGCGTGTAATCGCCGACGAAATGTGCGACGAACAATGCAGCGACCAGGACTGCCGCCTGGTAGGTCATGAGGCGGCTCGCCCTCCTGTTATCCACCACCTATGCTCCAGCCGCATGCTTGCCTCGCGCCGAAAGGGTCCGCCTTCCATCGCCTGCACGATCAGCAGTCCCGCAAGGTAGGATCGGACCCACCGAAAGGAAAAGCGCGCCGGACGACGCCTTGTCGCCCGACGCGCTCCCGCAGGAATGACCCGGGGGCCGGCTTGCGCCATTCCTACAGGGTGAAGTCCACGCCCGTCACGTCCTCGCCGTCGCCGACCACCACCGACAGCGGTGGAACAGGCGCGACGGGATACGGAGTCCCATCGATGATCGCGCTCGCACTCACGTCGTACGTGCCCGGCGACAGGAAGTAGATCGTGTACGTGCCGTCCACCGGATCGGCGACCGCCGATGCGGTCTTAGTCTCCATCTCCTCTACCGGCACCGTGGAGTTATCCAGATCCAGCACCGCGTCGATGTCGGCGTACTCGCCATCTTCGTCCGGCGTGGCGCTCGTCGGATACGTGATCGTGCCCGAAATGCTGCCGGCCACGTCCTCCACCGTCGCCCGGAGCAGCGGCGTGAACAGCACGTCCGGCAGCATCGTCGGATCCGACGTGTCGCCGGTGAACACGAAGTTCTGCTCGACGTCCATGTCCACCACGGCCAGGATCGTCTCGCCGGGCACGAGATCGACGCCCGCGCCGTCCTCGTTCCCGTCCACGCTGCGCAGGTTGATCTTGATTCCGCTCTGCGCACCGCTCGGGATGAACAGATCCTGCGTCTTCCCGCCGGAGGCGAACTCGTACTCGGTGCCCGCTCCATCGTCACCGAGCGTGACGTCCGCCGATTCCACGTGCAGCCGGAGCTGCAGGATCCGGATCGAAGCGTCCAGCTCGGCGGTCGCGAGCTCTGTCATCACGCCGTTCTGCAGTTCGAGCAGGTCGTAGGACCCGCCTTCGGAGTTCAGCAGGATCGGTGGGCCGCCGGCCTGGATCGCCCAGACTTCGCCGATCTCCACGTTCGCCGACGCCACGTACTCGGCCGGACCGTCCGTCAGCATGACCTTGAAGGTGGCCGGGGCGTCGGGTCCCGTGCTGTCGCCGCAGCCGGCGACCGCCAGGCCGAGCGTCAGCGCCGCGACCATGGGTATCTTCGTCCATCGGAACATGCAGTACCGTCCTCTCTCGGGTGTATAAACAATCGCTCGCAGTACCTCGGTTGTTGCAAGTCCCGGTCCCGGTTTCCGGGGCCGAGGACGTCGGACTGGCAAGCGAAGCGTCACCACCTTTACATATTGTATTTCATTCACTTAGGAGATACAGCCGCGAGTCCTTCGGTTCGTTTCCGACTTCCGACCCTCGATTCATGATCGCGTCGAGTCGGAAAATCGTACCGAAGGCACGAACGATTTTCGCCTTCCCATAAGATATGCCGAACCCGGCCGGCCTAGTTACCGTAAGGGTCGATCACGCGGGCCGCTCGCGCGCCCGGCGGCCAGTGCACCGCATTCGAGAGGAATCGCCGTGAACAGGTCGAAGCACGGTCCGAACACCGCCGCCACCGCGTTTTCAGGACTCCCGATGATCCTCTTCGTAGCCTGTCTCGCGGCCTGCTCGGCGAGCCCGGATGATGCAGACCGCGCGGAGGAGGAGCTCATGCCGGAGGAGGATCCCGTGGCCGCGGCGCTCGCGATCGCAGACGAGTACGTCACCGGATATTACGACCAGTTTCCCGAGGAGGCCTACGAGACGGGTTTCCCCGCGGCGCTCGATCGACTCGGAGATCGCAGCCCTGCGGCGCTGGCCGCGTGGGAAGAGCGGGAGGACGCCTGGCTGAGCGCACTCGAGAGAATCGATGCCGCAGATCTCGAAAGCACGGAGGCTGCCGTTCCCTACGCCTTCGCCCGGGAGCGACTCGCGGCCTCCGTCGCGCGGCGCGTCTGCCGGACCGAACTCTGGAACGTGAGTCCGACCTGGACGGGATGGCAGAACTTCTTCCCCAACGTGTTCGCCCAGCAGCCGGTCGGAAGCGAGCTCGCCCGTTCGAATGCCCTGGCACGTGCGCATGACGTTCCCCGTTACATCGACACGGAGATCGTGAACTTCCGCCGAGGCGTCGAGGCGGGGTACACGGCTCCGAAGTCGAACGTCGAGGCGGTGATCGGACAGCTCGACGCTCTCCTGGCCACGCCGCCCGAGGAGACTCCGTGGTTCGATCCGGCCCGCCGCGATGGCGAGGCCGAGTTCCAGTCTGCGCTCGAAACGATCATCGCCGACGAGATCGTCCCGGCGACTCGCCGGATGCGAGACTACCTGGCGCAGGAGTACCTGCCGGCGGCGCGGTCGGATATCGGGGTCACAGCGAACCCGGGCGGGCGCGACTGCTACCTCGCGTCCGTCCGCTACCACGTTACGCTTCCACTCACGCCGGAGGAGATCCACGAGAACGGCCTCCGCCAGATGGAGAGGATTCAGTCCGAGATCAGGGAGATCGGCCGTCGTAGCTTCGGGACCGAAGACACGGAAGAGCTTCTCCGACTCGTGCGGCAGGATCCGCGCTACAGTTTCCGGAGCCGCGAGGAGATCGTGGCGTTCGCCCAGGCCGCGGTGGATCGCGCGAGGGCCGCGGTACCGGACTGGTTCGGAATCGTGCCGGAAGCGGAGGTCGAGCTCCGTCCCTATCCCGACTACATGGGTGTCACGGGTGGCGGTTTCTACTCGGCGGGTTCCAAGGATGGCAGCCGCCCGGGGACGTACGAGTTCGGCACGCACGAGCCGAGCGAGCTCAACCGGGCCGGGGGATTCGAGGCGACCACGTTCCACGAGACCTATCCCGGCCATCACATGCAGGTGTACGTGGCGCTGGAGGGAGCCGGTGTACACCCCATCCTGCAGTTCTTCTTCAGTTCCGGTCTCGGCGAGGGCTGGGCACTCTATTCCGAGCGCCTCGCGGACGAAATGGGCCTGTACACGGACGACGTGGACCGACTGGGCATGCTCTCCAACGAGGCCTTCCGCGCCGCCCGTCTGGTCGTGGACCCGGGCATGCACGCGCTCGGCTGGAGCCGTCAGGAAGCGATCGACTACATGGCCGCGCACACCGCGGAATCCGCAGCCGGCATCGCGTCGGAAGTTGATCGTTACATCGCGGTTCCGGGCCAGGCGACCGCCTACCTGACCGGCAGCCTCGTGATCCAGGAGCTGCGCGCGAAGGCCGAGGCGGCGCTCGGCGACCGATTCGACATCCGGGAGTTTCACGACCGGGTGATCGGGGACGGTACGGTCACCCTCGGCATGCTCCAGTCACATCGGATTCACGCCTTCGAATTCGATCCGGCTGGCCGTGGGATCGAACGCATGGACGAAGAGCGAAAATGGGTTCAACTCCACCCTCGGAGTCTATTCGGCGCAGGTGTGCGTCCACCCGGGCGAGAAGGACTTCTTCCTGCTTGGCGGAGCAGGCCTCGCGCTCGCGACTTGCACAAACTGTGACACGGAAACGGGGGCCGGCTTCGTGGTCGGCGCGGGCTACGACTTTCCGATCAACTCGTCCGGTTCGCTCGCTCTGACGCCCTACGTCAACTGGGTCGTGACGACACTCGAATACACGCCGTATCTGCTTCAGTTCGGTCTCGGTCTGACCTTCAACTGAGAGCACTTCCGCCAGCGGTCCGGGCACGCAAGAGGGTTCGGGCCGCTGACCTCCGCATACGGGACGTGACACGAGCCACTCGCGTCGATAGCGTCCGCCGTATGCGACCGTTCACGCGTTGTCTGACGCTCATGGGACTCGGGCTCCTGGCGGCTTCATCCGCTGCGGCCCAGGACGTTCCCGAAGGAACGATTCTCGGCCGCATCACGGGGCCGAACCGCGAGCCCGTGGCCCGCGCCCTGATCGAGATTCTGGACACCGGGATCTCCTCCGTCAGCGACGATGAAGGCCGGTTCGCGATCCGCGAGATTCCGACCGGCGTCTACAGTCTGCGCGCCGGGGCGCTCGGCTACCGCCCCGTGCTCCTGTCGAACCAGATCGTGGGCTCGGGCAAGCCGCTGACGGTGCAGATCGAGCTTCCGGCACAGCCGATAGAGCTCGAGACGATCGAGGTCGCTCCCTCCTTCTTCGCCGAAGAGGAGAAGGAAGAGCCGGCCAACACTCGAACGCTCGACGCCGTGGACACCAGGCGTGCGCCGGGGGTGATCGAAGACGTCGTGCGGTCCGTCTCTCTGCTTCCCGGCGTGGCCGTGACGTCGCCGGGCCGCAACGATCTCGCTGTCCGAGGCGGCGCGCCGTACGAGAGCCTGTTCATCGTGGACGGCATCGA
>JARRPS010000034.1:0-23179 GCA_037382625.1 Gemmatimonadota bacterium
ACGGAACGCATATCCACCGAATGCCGTGCCCCGCGATCCTCGACGGCCCGCGCCGTCCGCGCTACCAATCAACGGGACCGAATTCGCCCTTTCACGACCGACAAGGAGGCCACTCATGAAAATGACCGTGTCCGGAGCATTCGCCCTGATCGCCGCGATTCCGCTTCTCGCCTGCGGTGGCGACGCGCCGGAGCCCGAATCGGGTACCCCGGCAGAAGACATGGCCGCGCCGGCGACGCCCGCGGGGCAGGTCTGGGCCTGGCAGGCGACCACCGGTCAGAATCCGATGCAGATCGATCCGTCCGATGCGTACACGATCGAGTTTCGGGCCGACGGCGGCTACTTCGTCCAGGCAGACTGCAATTCCGCGCGCGGGGGCTACACGATGGATGGAATGGAGCTCACCATGCGCCCCGGTCCGATGACGCTGTCGGCCTGCCCGGAAGGCTCGCACAGTGCGCGATTCCTGGACCTGCTGAGCAAGGTGACCTCGTTCGAGCGCTCCGACGGCGTGCTCACCCTGAGGCTCAGCGACGGTGGCACGATGGACTTCGTGCCGCTCCCGACCTCGGCCTCGCTGGGGGGAACGGAGACGCTGGCCGGCGAGTGGACCGTCACGGGTTACAACAACGGCCGCGGCGGGGTCACGACGCTCGTAGCGGGCACGGACATCACGGTTTCCTTCGCCGGCGACGGAATGATCGCGGGCTCGGCAGGCTGCAACAATTTCAGCGGGTCCTACTCGGTGGACGGGGCCCGGCTGGAAGTCGGCCCTCTCGCCGCCACGAGAAAGATGTGCGCCCAGGAAGGCGTCATGGAGCAGGAATCTCAGTTCCTGGCGGCGATGCAAAACGCGAGCAGGTGGGAAATCCGAGGCGACAGACTCGAAATGCGGAACGATGAGGGCGCGTTGCAGGTCAACCTGACGCGCTGATCTCGCGGCCGCGATCCGGTCGGGACGCAGCGAGGCCCGTCGCGACGATACCGCCTCGTCGCGGCGGGCTGAATCGGTCGGTCGGCCTCAGATCGCCCGGCTGCCGTGAATCATGAATCAGTCGGCGTCGCGTCGGTCCAACCGCTCCGCCAGGAATCGGCGGCACTCGATCTCCTCCAATGTCCGCGACACGTCCGTCTGTATGACGAAGTCGCCCCATTCCCCTTCGGCCGCCGGCTCGAAGACTTCCACATCCTCGACGGGCTGCATGGCCACGATCAGCCGCACGGTGCCCGGACGATACGCTTCGACATGCTCGGGTGTGCCCGTGCCCCTTTCGACGTGGAAGCCCCCGACCATGTGCAGTACGAGCGCCTCGGGAACCCTCTCCAGATACTGCGCGATCGCGTAAGCCATCGACGCGTCCCAGAGAACCTGACTGTCCATCTGGTTTCCCATGTTCCCGTGCGCGCCGACGGGAGCCCGGGCCTGGACCTCTTCGCCCTCCGCGGCGAGCTGCTCGACGGGGATGCCGCACTTCATCCCCTCTTCCTCCATCACCTCCGAAATCACCTCGATCCACTGCTTGCGGTAGGCGTCGGAGGCCTCTCCGTAGGGCAGGGGAGGCAGTGACTCCCGCGCCCATGCGGAGAGATCTTCGAGCGACTCACGGCCTTCCCGGGTGACCCGGCTGGCATAGCGGCGCGGGGCGTTCGCGGCGATGACGTCGATCCCGCTCTCCTTCGAGAACTCCACCAGCGGCCGGTAATCGGTCTCGTAGCGTGGCCAGGGACGAGCGTCCGCGAGGAACGACTTCTCGTTGATCAGGTCGAGGAGATACTCGTCCACGATCGGTTGCACGTCCCGCTGGAAGAACTCCAGCGACAGCGCGATCGGCGCTCCGCCGTACTCGGCGTAGGCCTGCTTGAGCAGTTCGGCTTCGAGCATGTGCTGGGTCGGGTCGTCGTGCGTTTCGCCCACGAATACGACCGACACGTTCGCCATCGCTTCGACGATGTCGTCCAGGGACGCGGGCTCACCGGCGCCGGTGAAGACGCGGTATTCCCCCGGCGAGTAAGCGGTGTCTTCAGCCGCGGGGATCTCGGGCGAGGAGTCCTGGGCCGTTGCGGCCTGAACGCCGGGGCCGGCGAGGCCGAGGCTGATCACCGCGACCGCGGAAGCGAAGCCGATGCGAAGCTCATTCATGGTATTCATAACTTCAACAATATCACCGGCTGATACCGGTCGGGACAGGCTGGGTGGATCGATCCGGACGTCCGCCCCTGCCATACCTAGACAAACACTTGACATAATCTATATCGATGCCTTATTATTCCGACTGAGGCTAAACAAAAAACCAAGTGGGGAACCGGAATGCGTGATATCCACAACATCGTGCTCGCCGCGGCTGTCGTCGGTGCGGCAGGCCTGCTATCGGCGTGCAGCGAGGCCGAGAGCCGCGTGGCGCGGGAAGCGACCATGCCCGCCGTCGAAGCGGTCGAGGCACGGTACGGCGCCCTGCCTTTGAGCGAGCGGCTCACCGGGACGGTCCGGGCCAGCGGTCAAGTGTCGATCTATCCCGAGGCGAGCGGACCGATTGTGGAGGTGATGGCGCGCAACGGGGATGCCGTGAAAGCCGGTGATCCGCTGGTCCGAATCCGGGCAGAGGTATCCCGGAACCAGCTGCAGCAGTCGGAAGCCGGCGTGGCGAGTGCGGAAGCGGCCCGCGAGCGCGCGGCCGCCACCGTCGCTGATCTCGAGCGGCGGTTCGAGCGCTCGAAGAGCTTGGCGGAGGAGAACTTCATCAGCCAGGAAGAATTCGAATCACTGCGAACTTCTCTGGCAGCGGCCCGAGCCGAGCTGTCTCAGGCCGAGGCGCAGGTCGAGCGCGCGCGCGGCGTGCTCGGGGAAAGCGCGGAATCCGTGCGTCAGACGGTCGTACGCGCCCCGATCGACGGTACGGTGGGACGGCGGAATGCCGAAGTGGGGATGTTCGTGACCGGATCGACGCCGCTCTTCACGATCGGTCGCCTCGACCGAATGGAGGTGGATGTTCCGATCACCCAGGAGATGCTCTCCCGGATCGAAGTGGGCCAGACCGCGGAAATCCGTTCCGAAAGCCTCGGCGACTCGCTGATTCTGGCTGAAGTGTCGCGAATCTCCCCCTTCATCGAGCCCGGCTCGTTCAGCGCCGAGCTTCAGATCGACGTCGAAAATCCGGAAGGCGCCCTGTTGCCCGGCATGTTCGTCACCGTCGATGTCCTCTACGGCGAAAGCGTCCAGGCGACGCTGGTGCCGAAGAGCGCGATCTACGAAGACCCGGCGACGGGCGCGGTCGGCATCGTCACCGCTCCCTCGATCGGCCTCGAAATCCCGCTCGTCATGCCGGACGCGGAGAGTGGGGAGACAGCTCCCATGACGCCTCCCACGCCGACTGAGTTCCGGCGTGTCGAGGTTCTCGCCGAGGGCCGCCACGTGGTCGGAGTCGAGGGGATCGAGCCCGGCGACTGGGTCGTGGTGGTGGGCCAGCACCTGGTCACCGGACGATCGCAGGAAGGCCCGCCCCAGGCGCGTGTCCGCCCGATCCGATGGGAGCGGCTGCTGGAGCTGCAGGGTCTCCAGCGCGAGGATCTGTTGCGCCAGTTCATGGAGAAGCAGCAGCGGATCGCGAGGGCGAAGCTCGACAGCGCCGAGTCAGCGCGGGACAGCGCGTCCCGGACCGGGCAGGGGAGCTGACGATGCGGTCACTGTGGGATCTCGCGATCCGCCGTCCGGTGGCGACGGCGATGTTCTACCTGGTGGTGGTGACGATCGGGATCGTCGCGCTTCGCTACCTCCCGGTGGACCTGCTTCCGAAGATCGAATTTCCACGACTCGCGGTCTGGGTGGGCTACCCGAACGTAGGTCCGGAGGAGATCGAGTCGATCGTCACCAATCCTCTGGAGAACGCGCTCTCCGGGATTCCCAACCTGGAACGAATGACTTCGAGCTCGCAGGAGGGACGGAGTGTCGTTCGTCTCGAGTTCGCCCGCGGGACCGATCTCGACGAAGCGGCGAACGACATCCGTGCGGCGCTCGATCGACTCCGAAACGACCTGCCGCTGGAGGCGACGCCCCCCGGCATCTGGAAGTTCGACCCGAACGCCAGGGAGATCGTCACGATCTCGGCGACTTCGACCCGGGATCTCGAACAGCTGACCCGCGTTCTCGAGCGGGAGATCGCGAAGCGGTACGAGCAGATCCCCGGAGTCGGTTCGATCGAGATCGGCGGGGGCATCCACCGTGAGATCAAGGTCGAGCTTCGCCGCGATCGCCTGAAGGCGGCCGGGCTCACGGCGCAGGACGTTCAAAGGGCACTCGCCAACGAGAACGTGCAGCTCCCCGGCGGAAACGTGAAGGAAGGGCTGACCGATCGTTACGTACGGGCGCTCGGGGAATACGATTCCGTTGACGAGATCGGCTCGGCCGTGGTGGCGACCCGGAACGGCGGCGTCGTGCGTGTCCGTGATGTGGCGGAAGTCACGGACGGCTACGAGGACGTCTGGCGGATGGCCGAGTTGAATGGCGTGCCCGTAGTGCGGATCGGGATCCAGAAGCAGTCGGGCGCGAACACGGTCGCAGTGGCGGAGGCCATCCGGGAGGAGACGGCGCAGATCAACGCCGACCGCGCGGACATCGAGCTGACCGTGATCAGCGACCAGAGCGTGTTCATCCGGCAGTCGATGAGCGCGGTGCAGAGCGCGGCGCTCTGGGGCGGCCTGCTGGCGATCTTCGTTCTGTACCTGTTCCTGCGGAACGGCTCGACGACGTTCATTATCGCGCTGTCGATCCCGATCTCGGTGATCGCCACCTTCGGCCTGCTGTATTTCGCCGGCCTGACGCTGAACCAGATGACATTCGGCGGCCTGGCGCTCGGAATCGGACTGATCGTGGACAACGCGATCGTGGTCCTCGAAAGCATTGTCCGCAAACGACAGCAGGGAGAATCCCTCGAGGAAGCCGCCTCCGTCGGGACCCGCGAAGTTGCCGGTGCGATCGTGGCGGCTACCCTGACCACTTGCGTGATCTTCCTGCCGGTCGTGTTCATGCGGACCACCAGCGGACAGCTCTTTCAGACGCTGGCGCTCGTGGTGGTGTTCGCGCTCGCCTGCTCGCTGCTCGTCGCCCTGACGCTCGTCCCGATGCTGGCCAGCCGGTTCATGACCATCCAGCCGCTCGATGAGGCCGATCCCGAGTCTGGGAAGTCCTTCTTCGAACGCTGGTTCGCGCGGCTCGAGTCGTGGTATGCGGAGAAGCTCGAGAGCGCGATTTCGCACAAGTACCGGGTGATGGGAATCGCGACGGCGGCCGTGATCGCGGCCGCCCTCGCCCTGCCATTCGTGGCCGTGGAACTCGCCCCGCAGCTCGACACGGACGAGATCGACGTGGAGATCGAGATGGCCCGCGGAATCAATCTCGCCGTGGCTCGATCCTACATCGAGGAGCTGGAGGGAATCGTCCGTCCGCTCCTGCCCGAAGGAGAGATCGAGTCCG
The DNA here is from genome assembly GCA_037382625.1 of Gemmatimonadota bacterium. Classification (GTDB taxonomy): domain Bacteria; phylum Gemmatimonadota; class Gemmatimonadetes; order Palauibacterales; family Palauibacteraceae; genus Carthagonibacter. Next base: position 5,468 of record JARRPS010000034.1, read on the forward strand.
TGGCGACGGAAACCTGGGGCGATAACGCCTCGATCGAGATCCGTCTGAAGAGTGCCGACCAGCGAACGATCGATCCATCGGCGCTGGCCGACGAGATCCGGATCGCGGCGGCCGGTCGGATTCCCGGTGCCGAGGTGGACGTGCGCGCACAGTCCGGTCTCTGGATTCTTCGGCGCCTCTTCAGCGCGGGGGGCGGAGACGAGGCGATCGAGCTGCAGCTGCGCGGCTACGACCTCGACACGTCGGCCGATCTGGCCGCGGAGATCAAGCGAAGGGCGGAGCTCGCCGACGGCGTGGTGGGCGTGCGGGTCGGACGCCGCGAGGGCCGGCCCGAGGAGATCATCCGGTTCGACCGTGAGCGCATCTACGATCTCGGGCTTTCGGTGCAGGACGTCGGCCAGGCGATCCAGATGAACGTGGGTGGCGGCAGGGCCGGCTACTACCGGGAGGGCGGCGACCAGTTTCCGGTGACCGTTCGCCTGCGTCCCGAGGACCGACTGACCCTGCAGGACCTCGACGCGATCGCGGTCCGCACGCCAGACGGAGAGATGGTGCCGATTTCGACCCTGGTCGATCGCGAGAGCTCACGGGGTCCGACGCAGGTCAACCACGTGGACGGCCAGCGGGTGACGTACATCACCGCGAATCTCGAGGATGGAGTGCCACTCGGAGATGGTATCGCGCGGGTCCGCGAGGAGCTCGCATCGCTCCAGCTTCCCGACGGGTTCTCGATCGTGTTCGGCGGGGCGTGGAAGGAACAGCAGGAGGCGCGTCGCGACTTTCTCATCGCGATCGTCATGGCGCTCGCCCTCGTCTACATGGTGATGGCGGGCCAGTTCGAACGGTTCCTCGATCCGCTGATCGTGATGGGCGCCGTACCTGTGGCTCTGGTGGGCGTGGTTCCCACGTTGCTGCTGACCGGTACGACGCTCAACGTCCAGAGCATCATGGGGATGGTGATGCTGATCGGAATCGTGGTGAACAACGCGATCGTTCTCGTCGACTATCTGAATCTGAAGCGTCGCGAGGAAGGACTTCCGATCCGCGAGGCGGCGATCGAAGCGGCCCGACTGCGACTGCGGCCGATCCTGATGACGACGTTGACGACGGTGCTGGGGCTGTTGCCGCTGGCGCTCGGGCTCGGGGTGGGCGCGAACCTCCAGGCGGCGTTGGCCCGGGTCGTGATTGGCGGGCTGGTGGCTTCGACCCTGCTGACTCTGTTCCTGATCCCGACCGTGTACGTCGCGGCCAACCTCGGCCTCGAGCGGGTCCGGTCTCGGTTCCTGACACGAATGCCGAAGGGGGTGCGGCAACCGACCGGCTGAGCCCGGGGGCGGGCCGGCTCCGACTTTCGATCCGTGCCCGATCTCCCGAGTTTATGGCGACCGAACGTCGCACGCTCTCCTCGGGGAAGGACACGACGATGAAGCCGGCCAGCGATTTCGTGGTTGTCGCGAATCGCCTGCCCGTCAGCCGGGACGACGAGGAGGATCGCTGGGTGACGAGCCCGGGCGGCCTGGTCAGCGCGCTCGTCCCCATCCTGACGGAGCGACAGGGCGCATGGATCGGCTGGACCGGGGCGCCCGACGATGCCCCGCCTCCTTTCGAGCACGACGGCATGCGCCTGATTTCCGTGCCTCTGACCGCCGGCGACCTCGAGAGCTATTACCTCGGTTTCTGCAACAACACGCTCTGGCCGCTCTACCACAACGCGATCCGGACTCCGGCGTATCACCGTCACTGGTGGCGGCCCTACCGCGCGGTGAACGAACGGTTCGCCGATACGGTCGCAGCGACACTCGGCCCCGGGGGCATCGCCTGGGTGCATGATTACCAGCTGCAGCTGGTACCTGGAATGGTGCGCGCCCGACGGCCCGACGTGACGGTCGGGTTCTTCCTGCACATACCCTTTCCGCCGGTCGAGCTGTTCGCGTATCTGCCCTGGCGCGAGAGTGTCCTGCGCGGGCTTCTCGGCTCGGATGTGCTCGCCTTCCAGACGGAGCAGAGCGTCACGAACTTCCGGGACTCGGCGTTGCGCTACGCCGGCGCGACGGAGATCGGAAGGGACGGTGAGGAGCTCGAGTTCGAGGGCCGCCGCGTTCGGCTGCAGTGGGCGCCGATCTCGGTGGATGCGGAGGCGTTCGCATCGGCGGCGGGCCGGCCGGCGGTGATCGACTCGGCCGAGCGTCTGCGCGAACGGATTCGCCCCGCCCGCAAGCTCATGCTCGGCGTGGACCGGCTCGACTACACCAAGGGGATCGATCACCGGCTTCGGGCGGTTCAGACGTTTCACGAGCGACACCCGGAGGCGGCCCGGGAGACGGTGCTGCTTCAGCTCGCGGTGCCGAGCCGGGAGGAAGTAATCCAGTATGCCGAACAGCGGGAGCGGGTCGAGAGGCTGGTGGGCCAGATCAACGGGGAGTACGGCGATCCCGGATACACGCCGGTCGTCTACATGTACCGGCACCTGGGGTTCGAGGAGCTGGTCGCGGCCTACCTGGCGGCCGACGCGATGCTCGTGACGCCGCTCGCGGATGGGATGAATCTGGTCGCCAAGGAGTACATCGCGTCCCGGACCTCGGACGACGGGCTCCTCGTGTTGAGCGAGTTCGCCGGCGCGGCGGCCGAGCTCGGCGAGGCCGTCCTGGTCAACCCGCTGGATCTTGACGGGTTGGCCGAGACACTGCTCTATGCGGTCACGATCGCACCCGAGGAGGCGGCGTCGCGTATGCGGCCGCTGCGCGACACGGTGCGGCAATACGACGTCTATCGCTGGTCACGGAACTGCCTGGAGGCCCTCGAATCGTGAGAACCCGGGAACCGCGTCTGTCGACGGGGCTCGAATACGCGCTGCGCCACGCGGCGGAGGCGGAGCGACTGCTCGTCGCCTTCGACTTCGACGGCACGCTCTCGCCCATTGTTTCCAACTACGAGACGGCGACTCCGGACGCGCAGGCGCTGGAGACGCTCTATGCGCTCGCCTCGCTGCCGCGAACGCACGCGATCGTCATCTCCGGTCGCGCGCGGGAGGATCTCGAGCGCCGACTCGACAACTGCCCGGACGACGTGGAGCTGATCGGGAGCCACGGAGCCGAGTTCGGCACCGATCCGACAGCGGCGCTACCGGCCGTGGAGGAATTCGCCGCGGCGCTCGAGGGCATCGCCGAGCGCTATCCCGGTGCCCGGCTCGAGCGCAAACCGATCAGTCTCGCCTTCCACTATCGGAACGTGACCGAGGGCCTTCAGGAGCAGGCCCGGGCCGAGGCGATCGAACGGGTCGGAGACACGGCGGTGGCCGTCAAGGACGGGAAGAAGGTCGTCGAGTTCTTTGCGCTCCAGGCCGACAAGGGAACGGCGCTGCAGCGCTATCGGGACGCGGCCGCAGCGAACGGCGAGGGTCCGACCGTCACGGTCTACGTGGGAGACGACGTGACGGATGAGGCGGCGTTCGAAGCGCTGGGTCCCGAAGACGTGGGGATTCGGGTCGGAGACGGTCCGTCGGCGGCCCGGCACTCGATCGAGATCCAGGAAGAGGTCGCCCCGTTGCTGCGGAGGCTGCACCGGCTGCGCAGCGAAGTGACGGCAGCCGGTTGAGCGGCGCAGAGGTTGCCGGCGTGGCTCGAGCGGATCGCGAGTCGACCATTCTCGCCGGCGATGTGGGCGGCACGAAGACCGACCTGTCGCTGATGGCCCTCTCGCCCGAAGGCGGACTGCAGCCCTTGCGACGGGCCACGATCCCGTCCGGCGGGTTCCGCGATCTGTCCGAGTTGCTGCGCCAGTTTCTGGGCGACGATCCGGCGCCCTCGGTCGCGGCGCTCGGGGTCCCGGGGCCGGTTCTCGGGGGCACGGTCCGCTTGACCAACCTGCCCTGGACGATCGACCCGGCGGAAGTGTCGCGCAGGACGGGCATCGACCGGGTGATCCTCGTGAACGATCTCGCCGCGGCGGCGCAGGGCGTCCTGAGGCTCGGTCCCGAAGATGTGGCGATCCTGAACCCGGGTGTGGAGCGCGCCGGGCACCGCGCACTGGTCGCCGCAGGAACCGGTCTCGGGCAGGCGATCCTGTTCTGGGACGGAGCCCGGCATCACGCGGCGGCTTCCGAGGGTGGCCACACGGGATTCGGGCCTCGCGACGCGGAGCAGGTGGCGCTCCACCAGTTCCTGGCCGCGCGTCACGACCGGGTCTCCTGGGAGCGGGTCGTGTCGGGGCCGGGGCTCGAGTCGATCTACGAGTTCCTGGTGCTCGAACGCGGGATGCCGGCCAGCGAGGAGGTCGATGCACGGGTACGGGCCGGCGGAGATCTCGCGGCCGCGGTAGGCGACGCGGGGCTCGAGGAGGGGTGCGGGACCTGTCGGTATGCGGTGGACCTCTTCCTCCGACTCTACGGGGCGGAGTCCGCGAACCTCGCCCTGACGACTCTCGCGGTGGGAGGCATCTACCTGTGGGGCGGGATCATCCGGAAGCTGCTTCCTCGGGCGATGGATGGCCCGTTCCTCGAAGGCTACCTGGATGTAGGACGATTCCGCGCGCTGCTCGAGGAGATCCCGGTTCGAATCGTGCTCGACGACCGGGCGGCGATCGCAGGCGCCGCGCAGATCGCGATGCAATCGGTCGCCGGCGCCCGCTGGCGTGGAGACGATGGCGGCAGAGAGCCGGAGTCCTGAACGCCGTGCCCTACCTGCCGCTCTCCGACTATTCGCTGATCGGCGACATGCGGACGGCCGCCCTGGTCAGCCGGTTCGGATCGATCGACTGGGCCTGCTTTCCCCGCTTCGATGCGCCGAGCGTATTCGCCCGACTTCTCGATCACGAGGTCGGCGGCCACTACGCGGTCCGGCCGGCGGGTGCCGGCTGGGACAGCTCGCAGCGCTACGAGCAGGGAACCAATGTCCTGCTCACGTATTTTGAACGCGAGAGCGCGCGGCTGGAGCTGCTCGACTTCATGCCGGTGGACGCGAGGAAGACTTCGCGAGGCTTCGCGGAGATCCACCGCAGGCTGGAGGCGACCGGCGCCGATGTCGAGGTCGAGGTGTCGTTCCGGCCGCGATTCGACTACGGTCGCCGCGCGGCCCGGATCCGGTCCCGCCGTCACGGTCTGATCGCCTCGGACGGCGAAGATCACGCGATGACGCTGGCCACCGATGCGCCGCTGGAATGGCAGATCGACCCGGAGGGGGGCGAGGCGCGGGCCCGGTTCGTTCTGGCGCGCGGGAGCCGGGCGTGGCTCGTGATCCGCCACGACGACGACGAAGTGTGGCCGATCGAGGACTATCGAAGCCGCGGGCGGCTGAACGCGACGCGCACCTGGTGGCTCGACTGGTCTTCGGGCCTTCGCTACGAGGGCGCCTATCGGGGCATGGTGGAGCGCTCGGCCCTGCTGCTCAAGCTCCTGGTCTATGCGCCCACGGGAGCGATCGTGGCGGCGCCGACCACCTCGCTGCCCGAGGAGATCGGCGGGGAGCGCAACTGGGACTATCGCTACACCTGGCTGCGCGACTCGACCTTCACCCTGTTCGCGCTCCATGCGCTCGGAAAGTTCGGCGAACTGGACGGGTACATGGACTACCTGAAGCGCGTGTGCCGCAAGGACTCGGACTTTCTGCAGATCATGTACGGGGTGGGAGGCGAGCTGCAGCTGGACGAAGAGATCCTGCCTCACCTCGAGGGCTACCGCCGTTCCGCGCCCGTGCGCATCGGCAATGGTGCGGCCGAGCAGATCCAGACCGACGTCTACGGCGAGGTATTGGACTCGATTCACATCTGGCGCCGCCGCCGACCCATGACCGAGGGCATGTGGGAGCTGGTGGTGCGGCTGGCCGACTGGGTGGCCGCGAACTGGCAGCGTCCGGACAGCGGACCCTGGGAGGTCCGCACGGAACCCCGGCATTTCGTGTTCAGCAAGCTGATGTGCTGGGTGGCCCTGGACCGGGCGGTGCGTGCCGCCGAGGATCTCGGCTCGGAGTCGGAGCTCGTCGCCGCTTCCGGGGCCGACGTGGATCGCTGGCGGGTCGACCGAGAGCGGATTCGGGCCGACATCCTCGAGAACGGCTGGAGCGAGGCTGCCGGTGCGTTCGTGCAGTCCTACGGCTCCACTGATCTCGACGCCGCCAACCTCGTGATCCCGTTCGTGCGATTCCTGCCGGCCGACGACCCCCGGGTCGTATCCACGGTGGAGCGGATTCGTCGCCCGCTCGAAGAGGGCGGACTCTCGGACGCGAACACCGTGCTCGTGTACCGATACCGGTCCGAGGACGGTCTCGCCGATGCCGGCGCAGGGGAGGGCACCTTCTGCGTCAACACGTTTCAGCTCGCCCAGGTGCTGGCGCTGCAGGGCCGGATCGACGAGGCGGTCGAGGTCTTCGAGTCGGTGCTCGAGCGGGCGAGTCCGACCGGTCTGCTGGCCGAGGAGATCGACCCTGAGAGCGGAGAGCTGGAGCCGACGGACGCGCTGCTGCCGGAGAACGGCGAAAGATAGGGGAAGGGCCGCGGAAGCCGTATCTTTCCCCGGAGGAGAGGAGGTGCCCTCGTGCAGCGGCAGCCCGATCCGGACGCTAACCGCGACATCGTATTCCGGGCGCGAGACGTCTCTAAGACCTACCAGATGGGCGAGGTCGAAGTCCACGCGCTCCGTTCCGTCAGCCTGGACCTGTACGCAGGCGAGCTGCTGGTCATCCTGGGCGCGTCGGGCAGCGGCAAGAGCACCTTCCTCAACATCCTCGGGGGCCTGGACATTCCGACGACCGGCTCCGTGCGGTATCGGGACCGTGACCTGAGCGCGGCCGACGAGGACGATCTCACCCTCTACCGACGCGAAAATGTCGGGTTCGTGTTCCAGTTCTACAACCTGATCCCGAGTCTCACCGCGGCGGAGAACGTCGCGCTCGTCACCGACATCTCTTCAGACCCGATGCCGGCGAACGAGGCGCTCGGGCTGGTCGGCCTCGAGGACCGATTCAACCACTTTCCCGCCCAGCTGTCGGGGGGCGAACAGCAGCGCGTGGCGATCGCCCGCGCGGTCGCCAAGCGACCCGACGTCCTGCTGTGCGACGAGCCGACGGGGGCACTCGACCTGGAGACCGGTCAGCTCGTGCTGCGGGTGATCGACAAGGTGAACCGGGAGATCGGGACGACGACGGCGCTGATCACACACAACGCGGCGATCGCGGCGCTGGGCGATCGGGTGATCCGTCTGAGCAGCGGAGAGATTTCCTCCCGGCAGTCCAACGAAGAGCGGGCTCCGATCGAGGAGATCCGCTGGTGAGCGTCTCGGGGGGCGGGACCGGCAGGGGCTGCCGGTGAATACGCTGGCCCGGAAGCTGGTCCGCGAGACCTGGGAATACCGCGGCCAGCTGTTCTCCATCGCCGCCGTGGTCGCCGTGGGCATCATGACGGTGCTTACGATGCGGGGCACCTACGAGTCCCTCGTGCTGTCGATGGACGAGTACTATCGCGACGCCCGCTTCCCGCAGGTCTGGGCGAAGCTGGAGCGAGCCCCCGAGTCCCTGCGCCGACGCATCGAGCGGCTCTCCGGCGTGGCGGTGGTCGAGACCCGGGTGTCGTTCGCGGCCTCGCTGGATGTCGAGGGCGTGGACCAGCCGGCTCTCGGCCAGTTCGTCTCGATCCCCGAGCGCAGTCGACCCCGTCTGGCGGACCTGCACATCGAGACGGGCCGATACCTCGTGCCGGGCCGGCGCGACGAGGTGATCATCAGCAAGAATTTCGCGACCGCGAACGGGTACGTGCCGGGAGACACGCTGCGGGCGGTGATCAATGGCCGCGAGCGCGAACTGGAGATCGTCGGGACGGCGATCTCGCCGGAGTACTCCTATGCGGTGCCACCCGGAGCGCTGTATCCCGACGACGAGCGATTCGGGATCGTCTGGATGAGCCGCGAAGCGCTCGGGCCCGCGTACGACATGGACGGCGCTTTCAACGAGGTGGTGCTGACGCTCGCTCCGGGCGCGCTCGAGGACCACGTGATCAAACAGCTGGACCGGCTGCTCGATCCGTACGGCGGTCTCGGCGCCTACGGTCGTGAGAACCAGGTCTCGCACCAGATCCTCGAGGGCGAGCTCGACCAGAACCGGACCATGGGGACGGCCATACCCGCTGTCTTCCTGATCGTGGCGGCCTTTCTGCTGCACCTCGTGCTCGGCCGTCTGATCGCCACGCAGCGGACCGAGATCGCGGTGCTGAAGGCGTTCGGATATACGGATGCCGAAGTGGGGCGCCACTACCTGGGCTTCGCGCTGGCGGCCGTGGCCGTGGGCTCGCTGGTGGGCATGTTGGCCGGGATCGGCCTCGGCCGCAGCATGGTCCGGTTGTACGGAGACTACTTCGACTTCCCGACGCTCCGATACGAGATCGGCTGGGACCTCGTCGCAGTCGCCGCGGGCGTCAGCCTCGCCGCCGCCGCTCTCGGCGCGCTGGGTGCGGTGCGCCGCGCCATCCGCCTGCCGCCGGCGGAGGCGATGCGGCCGGAGCCTCCCGCCAGCTTCCGGCCCGGAGCGTTCGAGAGACTCGGACTCGGGTCACTTCTGCCGGCCTCGGGTCGGATGATCCTGCGAAACGTCGAGCGGACGCCCCTGCGCAGCGCCTTCTCCTCGGTGGGAGTGGCGTTCGCCGTCGCGATCCTGGTGGTGGGCCTGTTCATGTTCGACGGCGTGGACTACATGATGGACCTGCAGTTCCGCCTCGCGCAGCGCGAGGATCTGGCGCTGACCTTCAATCACGCCCGTTCGCTCTCGGTGGAGCACGATCTGTCGCATCTGCGGGGCGTCACGCGGGTGGAGCCGTACCGGGTCGTGCCCGTTCGCCTCCGGGCCGGTCACCGGGAGCGCGAGAATGCGATCCTCGGAATCGGGGCCGACACGCGGCTGCGGCGCATCGTGACGGCCGGTGGCGGAACGCATCCCGTTCCGCCCGAAGGATTGCTGATGAGCGCGATGCTGGCCGAGCAGCTGGCGGTGCGCCGCGGCGACTCCGTGCAGGTCGAGGTCCTGGACGGCGAAAGGAGAACGGCGCGGGTCGCAGTGGCGGGGATCATCGAGGACTTCATGGGACTCGCGGTGTACATGGACCTGGATGCGCTGCATGCCCTGGCCCGCGGCGAGCGATCGTACACGGGCGCCTGGCTGCGCGTGGACGAGCCCTCGCGCGCCGCCCTCAACCGCCGGCTGAAGGAACTGCCCGCAGTGGCGAGCGTGGCATCGCCGGCGCAGATGCTGGCTTCGTTCGAGGAGAGAATCGCGGAGGGACTGTTCATCGGGCTGTTCTTCATCCTCGGCTTTTCCAGCGTGATCGCCATAGCGGTGGTCTACAACGGCGCTCGCATCGCGCTGTCCGAGCGGGGCCGTGAACTGGCGAGTCTCCGCGTCCTGGGCTTCACGCGCAGGGAGGTCGCCGTTCTGCTGCTCGGCGAGCAGGCGATGACGATCCTGGTGGGGATTCCGCTCGGACTCGGACTCGGATACCTGCTGGCGGTGGCCGTTTCGGCGGGGCTGCAGACGGAGACCTACCGGGTCCCGCTGATCGTCAGTGCGCGGACGTACGTGACGGCGGCCGCCGTCACGCTTCTCGCCGGGTTGGTCAGCGGCTGGATCGTTCGACGACGGCTGAACCGGCTCGACCTGATCGCGGTCCTCAAGACCCGGGAATAGGGAAGATGAGGAAGAGATACTGGTGGATTCCGGCCCTCGCAGGCAGCGCGGTACTGCTTCTCATCTGGCGGCTGTCCGACGGCGGAATCGAGGTGGAGACGGCGGAGGTGACCCGTCGTCCGCTGGTCGTGACGGTCGACGAGGAAGGACGCACCCGGGTCCGGACGAAGTACGTGATCGCCGCGCCGGTGTCCGGACGGCTGGAACGGCCGAGCGTAGATGAGGGTGACCGGGTGGAGCGGGGCAGCGTGGTGGCCCGGATCCACCCGCGGCCGGAGGGCCCGAGAGATGTCGGCATCCTGCGCGCCGAGCTTGCCGCCGCCGAATCGCGGGACCGGGAGGCCGGGGCCCGGCTGGACGAGGCGATCGCCCGCGCGGATCAGCTGGAACGGGAGGCCGTGCGCGATCGGTCGCTCGCAGAGGAGGGCCTCCTCAGCCGCCAGGCCGCCGAGCGTTCGGCCCTCTCGGCGCTCTCCGCGAGGGAGCAGGTGGATGCATTCGGCGCCGCCGCGGCCGCCGCCGCGGCAGAGGTCCGGGCGCGTGCGCTGGCCCTCGCGGGAGCGGTGGACGAGAGCCCGAGCTCGCTCGCACAGCCGGTCCTCGCACCGGCGGCGGGTCGGGTCCTGCGGGTGCTCGAGGAGAGCGAACGTGTCGTGCTGGCGGGTACCCCGATCGTCGAGATCGGCGACGCAAAGGGGCTCGAAGTGATCGTGGATGTATTGTCCGAGCACGCCGTCCGGATACGGCCCGGCGACCCCGTCCGATTCGAGGAGTGGGGCGGCGATGAGCCGCTGCACGGGGCGGTCCGCCTGGTCGAGCCGGCGGCGTTCACGAAGTATTCGGCACTGGGCGTCGAGGAACAGCGCGTCTGGGTGATCGCCGACATCTTCGATGCGCCGCCGTCGCTCGGGGCGGAGTTCCGGGTCGAAGCGCGCATCGTCACGTGGGAGGACGAGAACGTCCTGACGGTTCCCACCAGCGCGCTGTTTCAGCTGGGCGGCGAGTGGCAGGTGTTCGCGGTGAGAGGCGGTCGGGCCGAGCGCCGCCGGGTCCGTGTCGGGCACCGATCGACGGATCTCGCCGAAGTGCTGTCCCCGGACGTCGAGGCCGGAGACGAAGGCCTCCCCGCGCTCGCCGAGGGCGACGAGGTCATCCTGTTTCCGTCGGACGAGATCGACGACGGCGTGCGGGTGTCGCCGCGCTGACCTACTTCGAGGGCACCACCAGCACCGGCACCTTCGACTTCCGGATGACTTCCGAGGAGACGCTCCCGACGGCGAAGTCGTAGAGCTTCCCATGCCCGTGCGACCCCACGACGATCGCTTCCGCGTTCAACTTGTCGGCCTCCGCGAGAATCGTCGTCACCGTGGGCCCCTGGACGAGGAGCGCCTTCGCGTTGAAGCCTGCCTCCCTGAGCCGGTCGGCGAGCGCCTGAATCCGCTCGTGCTCCTGTTGGAATTCGCGGGCGACCTGATCACGAACCTCGTCGGGGCCGGCATCGAATCCCACGAAGCTGGGATCGGGCTCTGCCACGTGCAGCAGGTAGATCTCGCGATTCGGCGCCGCGAGCCGAGCCACGATCAGGAGCTGATCATCGGTGACGTCGGTGAAATCGAGCGCGACGAGAAGGCTCATGAGATTCGCTCCCGGCGGTCATTCATGGTCCCAACTCCGGTCGTGAAAGTCCGGCTTCGGCCATGCGCTCACGCAGGATCGGAACGAGCGCGCGCGTCCACCTCGCCTTGTCCCGCGAGCTGATGTGCGACCACTCGGGGGTCTTCACGTCTGTGAGCTCGGGGTAGTCCTCGAAATGCACGCCGACGGCATCGGCCGCCGCGAGAATCGGCTCCCACACCCGTTCCCGGGGCGTCATCTGCCGCTCGACGTCCCGAAACCAGTCGGAGGAGGGCGGGCGAATGAACACCACCTCGCCCCCCCGCGCGCGGATCTTTCCCACGTCCCTCGCGACGCCCTCGAGGAGGGCCCCGAACGCCTTCTTCGCCTCCTCCGGCGGGGGAGGCGGTGGCAGGTTCTCCACGATGTCCTGCCAGGTGGAGGTGACGATCGCATTGTAGGCCGGGTCGTCCTCGACCCGGTTCCACATGTCGGCCTGCCGGTCCCGTCGCATGTTCTCGATGCGCCGCACTTCGGGCGGAGTGTAGGGCAGTCCCTCCCGATCCGGCCACCACGGCTGTCGCTCCAGGACCGTGAAGAGGGCGTAGTCCCAGTTGTAGAACGCGAAGCTCGTCTCGAGCGGATACGAGAGCTTCGTGCCGACCCACTCGGAAGGACTCTCCTCGTAGTAGTGCTCCAGCGCCTCGGCCCTCGAGCCGATTCCCGGCATCAGCACCAGGGGGGGAGTGATCCCCACGACCAGCAGCCCGCGAAAGTCCTCATCATCGGCGAGGTCGGTGAGGATCGGAATCGGGTTCGAGCCTTCGAGGGCGAGCTGAACGCCGTGCACACCGGTCAGTTCCTCCCAGACGTCGAGATCGATGTCGAACTGGGTTCGCGAAGAGCCGATGAACACGGTCGCGTTCGGCTCGGAGCGATCGACCCGCCGGCGGGCCTCTGCCCACTGGCCATCGCTGTTCCGGAAGGCCGGCACGACCTGCTGATCGACGCGCCAGTAGGTCTCCCACGCGCCGATACCGGCCGCGGCCAGCGCGACCGCCAGGATCGCCGCCGCCGGCCAGCGGACCTCCGGGACCTGACGCACGACGACCGGATCGTGTCTAGAACTGGAAGTAGATGAACGCATTGCCGGTTCCCTGTGTGAGCACGATCGCCAACAGCATCCCCGCCCAGATGATCCCCGTCAGCCACCACGGGGACTTCGCCACCACTTCCTCGAGGCGCCGGTTCCGCATGTACCAGTGCACCGCCAGCATGCCGATCGTCACCACGAGTACCGTGATGACCAGGAACGAGGAGAGCACGAGCTCCGTCTCGCCGACGGGCAGGCCGAGCATGGCGTGGATCATCCGCAGGGCGCTGCCGAAGTCCTGCGCCCGGAAGAACACCCAGGTCAGGTTGACGAGGAAGTACGTGAGGAGGGCGAGTCCGAGGCGGAAGCCCGCGGTCTTCGCGACCTTCGCGTCGCCCCAGCGCTCCCGCACGAACCGCTCGATGCCGAGGTAGAGGCCATGCAGGCCGCCCCAGACCACGAAGGTCCAGGCGGCGCCGTGCCAGAGGCCACCGAGCAGCATCGTGATCATGAGGTTGGCCTGGGTGCGGTGCCAGCCCTTCCGGTTTCCGCCCAGCGGGATGTACAGGTAGTCGCGCAGCCAGGTGGAGAGCGAGATGTGCCAGCGCCTCCAGAAGTCCGAGAATCCGATCGCGGCATACGGGAATCGGAAGTTGTCGGGCAGCGAGAAGCCCAGGCACAGCGCCACGCCGATCGCCACGGTCGAGTATCCTGCGAAGTCGGAGAAGATCTGGCCGGCGAAGGCCAGCGTCCCCAGCCACGCGTCGGAGAAGGGGACCGCCTTCTCGGCGCCGAACACGGCGTCGGCCGCCGGGGCGAGAGCGCCATCCGCGATCACCATTTTCTCGAACAGGCCGAGTGTCATCAGCCCGAGGCCCCACAACAACTGGTTGCGGTTCGCTTTCGTAGGAGTCTGGAACTGCGGAATCAGCTGCGTCGGTCGAACAATCGGTCCGGCAACGAGTTGTGGAAAGAAGGTGACAAACAACGCGAAGTCGAGAAGCGAGTCGGCCGGCTCCGCGCGGCGCAGGTACACATCCAGCGAGTAGGCCATCGTCTGGAAGGTGTAGAACGAGATCCCGACGGGCAGCACGATGTCCCAGCCGGGGGCCGTCCAGGCGACGCCGATCGTGTTCATCAGCGCCTGCCAGTTCTCCAGCAGGAAGCCGCCGTACTTGAAGTAGCCGAGCAGGCCCAGGTTCACGGCCATGCTCACGCCGAGCAGCGCCTTCCGCCGGGATCGACCGTCCGACTCGTAGATCTTCCGGGCGACGATCCAGTCGACCGCCGTCGAGAGCCACAGCAGAAGGACGAAGGGCGGGTTCCAGGCGGCGTAGAACAGGTAGCTGGCGACCAGGAGATTGACCTTCTTCGTCTTCCAGGGCAGGGGCGCGCTGTGCAGCGCCAGCACGATCGCGAAGAACGCGACGAAGGTCAGCGAGTTGAAGAGCAAGTGGTGGTGCCTTCCCGTGTCAGAAATCCGGTCCGGCCGCGGGATCGCCCGCCCGCCGCCCGTGCCGGCGGACGCCTCGGTGGTGCGCCAAGGGGTAATCGAATCGTGGGAGAGCGGTCAAGGGTTGGGTGTCGTTGCGCGCGCCCCGATGCGCTATTCTCGGGGTGCTTCGAAGTGACAGGTCTCTAATCGGAGTGGCGCATGCCGGAACCGCCAGCCGCGTCGAGTCGTGTTCCGGATTCCGCCGGCGACACGGCCGCGAGGATTCATGAGAAGTAGCCGGCTGTTCGGGGCCCTGCTTCTGGCGATCTGGGTAACCGTGGCGATTCTCGCCGTCCAGCTGGGCATCGACTACTACCGCCTTCCCCTGGCGGACCGGGCATTCGCGGACGCGCACGAGCTGCTCAAGCCCTCAGGTATCGTAGGACACGGCTATGGGATCGCCGGCACAGCGATGATGGCGATCGGCGTGGCCCTGTACTCGCTGCGCAAGCGCGTGTCGTTTCTGGCGAACCTCGGCGGGCTCGGAAACTGGCTCCAGTTCCACATCTTCCTCTGCACGCTCGGGCCGTTTCTCGTCCTCCTGCATACGACCTTCAAATTCGGCGGTATCGTGTCGATCGCGTTCTGGAGCATGGCGGTCGTAGTCGTGAGCGGCGTGTTCGGGCGTTACGTATTTTCACGCATCCCGAAGGCGATGGACGGCAGCTTCCGCGGCCTGCGTGAGCTCGAACAGCAGGGACGGGAACTAGAGGCGGAGATCCGCGCCACGGGTGCAGTGCCGAACGAACAGTTGGAGGAGGTGCTCGCCGGACCGTCGCTACGGGCGCCGCGCGGTACGATCGACGCGCTCGTGCTGGCCGTGCGCGGTGACCTGGCGACACGCGCCCACATGATGGGCGCCCGGCGGGCTCTGGCCCGCGGCACGGTGTCCGCCGACGTGAGGAAGCGGGTGCTCGGCCTGCTCCGCACGCGTCTCGCCCTGGAGCAGCAGAGCCGACTGCTGCTCCCGTTCCAGCGGCTGTTCTCCTACTGGCACATCCTGCACCTGCCGCTCGCCATCGTGCTGCTGATCGTGACGCTGGTTCATGTAACGGTTGCGTTCCTGTTCGGGTACGTATGGCTATTCTGACCGGCAAACCGCATACATTCAGGCAATAGCTTGCCGGAACGCACTGCCGGCGACAGACGTAAGCCTATGTGCGGCAATGCGGTCCAGGATGGAACGGATCTCGCGAAACACGGGGACCGATGACGATCCCGAGGCTTACCATCGTGACGTGCGCGGGTCTGTTGCTTGTCTGTGCGGACGTCCGACCCGCGTCGGCGCAACTGATCTCGCCCGGCGAGCTGTCGGAGGTGCATGCCGAGCTCGAGGGGATCCGCTCCTGCACCTCGTGTCACCAGCTGCGCTCGAAGGGTATCGACGCCTCGCTCTGCCTGGACTGTCACGTTCCGCTGCGGATGCGGATCGAAACTGGCGAGGGCTACCACCCGGCAGCGGATGCGTCGGACAGGTGCGCCCGCTGCCACAAGGAGCACTTCGGGCGTGATTTCACCCTCGTCCGCTGGGATCCCTCGCAGTTCGAGCACTCGGAGGTCGGCTGGGCGCCGGAGGGGGCGCACACGCGGCTCGAGTGCCGCGACTGTCACACGTCGTCCCTGGTTCGCTCGGAGCAGGTCCGCAGCTTCAAGGGCCGCTACGGCGCTCTATCGCGTACCTTCCTCGGGCTCGACACCCTGTGCGTGTCCTGTCACGCCCTGGATGACCCGCATGGGGATCAGTTCGCCGACCGCTCCTGCGACTCGTGTCACGGGCAGGAGCGCTGGGAGGATCCGCCCGGGTTCGACCACGACGAAGCCCGCTACCGGCTGACCGGCCGGCACAGGCAGGTCGCGTGCGTGGGTTGCCATCCGCGGCAGGAGACAGGTGATTCCCCACCGCACGGGACGGAGACGGCGGCGGAGCTCAGGTTCACCGGCCTGTCGTTCGGCGCCTGCACGAGCTGCCACCGCGACGAGCACGACGGCCGCATGGGCGCAACCTGCACGGAGTGCCATACGACCGGCGGCTGGCACGAAGTCGGCGAGGACGCGTTGCGGGGCCGATTCGATCATGCCGCGAGCTTTCCGCTGGAAGGGGCGGACTGCGCGCTCTGCCACGGGCGTCCCGAGCATGCCAGCTCGGCGATCCGCATCGCGTTTATGCCGGGAACGGAGAGTCGGGCCTACCCCAGCCCCGTCGCCGAGGACTGCCTCTCGTGCCACCTCGACGAGCACGCGGGCGAGTTTTCCGAAATGTCGCAGGGAGGTGGATGCGACGGCTGCCACACGCAGGTCGAGTGGTACCCGGCGCTCTTCGACGTCCGGCGGCACAACGCGGAGAGCCGGTTTCCGCTGCGGGGCGTGCACGTGGCGGTGCCGTGCCTGGCCTGCCACCCGGAGCCAGCGTCCCCTTCCGACCTCCGATTCCGCATCGGGACGCGCGACGCGTGCGTGGAGTGCCATGCGGAGGACGATCCACACGGCGGACAGTTCGAGGGAGAAACGTGCGATGCCTGTCACACGGAACGTACTTTCGGGATCGCCAGCTTCGACCATGATCGGGCGCGCTATCCGCTGGATGGAGCGCACCGCGAAGTCGCCTGCGCGAAGTGTCACCCGAGCGAAACGGCACCCGGTGGCGGGCGGATGGTCCGCTACCGACCTCTGAAGTCCGATTGCAGAGACTGTCATGGAGGTGGCGCATGAACGGTGGGCCCATCAGACACCCGTCGCGCGGCGACCGGCCTGGAACCGGGAGGCGCCGCACGTCCCTCGCCGTCGCGCTCGTCGGAATCGCAATGCCGATGGCGCCGGTCTCCGCGCAGGAAGTCGCCTATCCGCACGGCGAGACCAGCAGGCCGCTGGACTGCACGCGGTGCCACACGCAGGAAGGCTGGTCACCCGCGAAGCAACCGCTCGAATTCGATCATACGGCCGAGACCGGCTTCGAGAAGACCGGACGCCACGCCGAGCTGGAGTGCGTGAGCTGTCACCTGGGGCTGGAATTCGCCGAGCCGAAGGTCTCGGCCGCCGGCTGCTCTTTCTGTCACGTGGACGTGCACATCGGAAACCTGTCGGTGGAATGCGAGGCCTGTCACAACACCACCGCCTGGAACGACGTGCCCGGCGTCGGCCTGCACGCGCGCACCAGTCTTCCGCTCACCGGGTCCCACCTGCAGATCTCCTGTGAGAGCTGCCACTCGGACGACACCGGCGGTGCTTACAGCACGCTGGATCCGGACTGCTACGCCTGCCACGCCGCCGCCTACGAGACCGCGTCGCTGGACCATCTGGAGAACGGGTTCTCGACCGACTGCGAGGCCTGCCACAACACGCTGTCGTTCGGGGCGGGAATCGCCTTCGATCACCCGTCGGTCGCGGGCGGATTCCGGCTGCTGGGGGCGCACGCCAGGATCCCGTGCACGGAATGTCACGTGGTGCCGGGCTTCGACTCCCTGTTTCCGGGCGTGACCAGTGACCAGGATTGCCTGGGCTGTCACCAGCAGGACTACGACACGGCCGATCCGGATCACGTGGAGGCGGGCTTCCCGGAAAACTGCGCGCAGTGCCACAACACCGAGCGCTGGGAAGACGCGATTTACCTCGAGCACGACCCGCTGTACTTCCCGATCTTCAGCGGGGCGCACCAGGGCCAGTGGGCGAGCTGCACCGAGTGCCACGAGGTGCCGAGCGACTTCGGCGTGTTCACCTGCCTGACCTGCCACGAGCACAACCAGGTCGAGATGGATGACAAACACAAGGAGGAGCCGGGCTACGCGTACGACAGCGTGGAGTGCCTGGACTGTCATCCGGACGGGAGGAGCGAATGATGCCGGTCAGGGCGAAGG
>JARRPS010000035.1:0-11683 GCA_037382625.1 Gemmatimonadota bacterium
TGCTCATCGCTCCACGCACTCCCTGCGTTGTTGCCATACATCGAGCCGGTGTGGAGAGACCGCACCAAGCCCCCTCAGAGGGTCGGGCGGACTCAGTCCTGCCCTTCTCCCTTCTTCGCGACTTCCTCGACCATGTACGCGATGTCGCGCAACAGGCCGTTCAACACTCCTGCAATTCCACCCACGGACGACGTGAGCGCGCCGGCGATCGATCCGAGAAGCGAATCCATCCCTGGCAGGTCCGCCAGCTTCATGATGTCCGACGGCGGAACCGTACGCCGATCCACCACACCCACCCGGAAAGTGGGCTTGTCATCGTTGTCCTTCGCGAAGTCCTTTACGGCCTTCGCCGGAGTCACCGGGTCCGGGCCCGTGAGCACGAGTCCGGTGGGCCCTGCGAGGTGCTCCTCGAGGCCATCGTAGTCGAGGCCTTCGAGTGCCCGGATGGCGAGGGTGTTCTTGACGACCCGGTAGGTCGCGCCCGCCTCGCGCAGCTTCGTACGGAGCTCGCCCTGCGCGCCTACATCCAGACCTGTGAAGTCCGTGATGAATACAGCCCCCGCCTGGTCCAGACTCGCCGCGATCTCTTCGGCGACGGCCTTCGTCTCGTCCCTTCTCATTCCGAAGCTCTCCCGTCGCTCAGCGGTACGCGGCCGGGTCTATCGACACACCCGGCCCCATCGTGCTGCTCACCGTGACCGACCGCACATACGTGCCCTTGGCGGCCGACGGCCTGTTTCTCTTGATGGCCTCCATCAGGGCCTCGAAATTCTGCTCGAGGCTCCCTGATTCGAAGCTCACTTTTCCGATCGGGGCGTGGACGTTTCCGAACTTGTCCACGCGGAACTCGATCTTCCCTGCCTTCGCCTCCTGGACGGCCCGGCCCACTTCCATGGTGACCGTTCCAGCCTTCGGGGTCGGCATCAGACCTCGGGGTCCCAGGACCCTGCCCAGCTTGGCCACGTCCTTCATCAGATCCGGCGTGGCGATCGCCACGTCGAAATCCAGCCAGCCGCCCTCGATCTTCTCGATGAATTCCTTGCCGACGAAATCGGCGCCGGCCTCTTCGGCCTCGCGCGCCTTCTCACCTTGGGCCAGAGCCAGTACCCGCACCGTTCGTCCCGTACCGGCAGGCAGGATGACGGTTCCCCGGACGATCTGGTCGGCATGTCTCGGGTCGACTCCGAGGCGCACCGCCACGTCGACGGTTTCGTCGAATTTCGCGAACGACATCGACTTCACGCGATCGATCGCCGTCTTCGGATCTACGGTCGTCTCCGCCTCGAGGGCCGCCGCGGCGCCCCGATACTTCTTTCCGTGCCTCGCCATCAGTCCACCACCTCGATTCCCATCGACCTCGCGGTCCCCGCGATCATCCGGGCCCCGGCATCCAGGTCGTGAGCATTCAGGTCTTCCATCTTGATCTCGGCGATCTTCCGGAGCTGGTCGTGCCTGACCGTCCCGACCTTGGTCCGATTCGGCTCGGGCGATCCGGAATCCAGGCCCAGCTCCTTCTTGAGCAGCACGGCCGCCGGCGGCGTCTTCGTGATGAACGAGAAGCTGCGGTCCGCGTAGACCGTGATCACGACCGGGATGATCATTCCCGGCTGATTGGAAGTCCTGCCGTTGAACTGCTTGCAGAACTCCATGATGTTCGCACCGTGCTGCCCCAGCGCCGGACCTACCGGCGGCGCCGGCGTGGCCTGCCCGGCCGGGATCTGCAGCTTGATGTACGCCATCACTTTCTTGGTCGGTTTCTTCGCCATCTCTCGCCTCGTGACTCCGTCAGTATCCCTTCAGCTGCGTGTAGTCCAGCTCGACGCTGGTCGGTCGGCCGAAGAGGCTGACCTGCACGCGAACCTTGCCCTTGTCCGGGATGATCTCCTCGACCGTTCCGCTGAAATCGCTGAACGGGCCCTCGGTGACCTCCACGACCTGTCCGACCTCGAACGGGATCTCCTGCTTCGGACCCTCTTCTTCGATCTCCTCGGCGATACCGAGGATCTTGTTCACTTCATCCTGCCGTAACGGTTGTGGCTGAGAACCGCCTCCGAGAAACTTGATGACGCTCGGAGTGCTCGTGATGAGGAACATCGATTCCTGGTTCAGGATCATGTTCACCAGCACGTATCCCGGATACAGACGCTTCATCGAGCGGACCTTCTTGCCGCCCTTGATCTCGACCACTTCCCGCGTCGGAACGATGACTTCCCGAATGTCCCGGTCTTCGGGATCCTCGCCGCCTTCCGAGATCTTCCGCTCGAGCAGCGACTTGACCTTGTTCTCGTGGCCCGAGTAGGTCTGGATCGCGTACCACTGCGGCTCTTCGGTCGTATTCAGCGTCTCAGCCACCGAACAACCCCACGATCCCGCGGACGAGCGCCGAGAATATCGAGTCCATGAGCCCGATGATGATCGCCAGAATGATGACAAAGACGAGGATGACAGCCGTCGCGTTGCGAAGCTGCTCGCGATCGGGCCAGGTGACCTTCTTCATCTCGGCCTGAACGCCCTCGATGAATTCCTGTGTATTCGCGATCACGCCCATCGACCTGTCGTCTCCCGTCTGGATTTCATGCCCGTCCGTCGGACGGAAACGCCGGCTCCTCCCGCCCGAGAGGGGCGGGATCGAGGCCCGGATCTTCGTCGGGGCCCGGAGCCGGCGTCGCTGTCACGCTTTGCGTGTCAGCGTGTTTCCTTGTGTTCCGTGTGCGCGTCGCAACGGGGGCAATACTTTTTGTACTCCACCCGCTGCGGATGTTTCCGCTTGTTCTTCGTCGTCGAATAGTTCCGCTCTTTGCACTTCGTGCATTCGAGCGTGATCTGGTCCCTGTTCGATGCCATGGGAGCCTGCTTACTCGATGATCTCGGTGACGACGCCGGCGCCGACGGTGCGGCCGCCCTCGCGGATCGCGAACCGGAGCTCCGTGTCCATCGCGATCGGCGTGATCAGTTCCACGTCCATGTTCACGTTGTCGCCCGGCATCACCATCTCCACCCCCTCGGGCAGCGAGGCCGATCCCGTCACGTCCGTCGTCCGGAAGTAGAACTGCGGCCGGTATCCGTCGAAGAACGGCGTGTGTCGGCCGCCCTCGTCCTTCGACAGCACGTACACCTCCGCCTTGAACTTCGTGTGCGGCGTGATCGAGCCCGGCTTCGCGATCACCATCCCCCGCTCCACCTCTTCCTTCCCCACGCCCCGCAGCAGAAGCCCCACGTTGTCTCCCGCCTGACCCTCGTCCAGGATCTTCCGGAACATCTCCACCCCCGTCACCACCGTCTTCTTGTCCGACCCCAGACCCACCAGCTCCACTTCCTCGCCCGTCTTGATGATCCCTCGCTCGATCCGGCCCGTCACCACCGTCCCCCGGCCCGTGATCGTGAACACGTCCTCCACCGGCATCAGGAACGGCTTGTCGATCTCCCGCTCCGGCACCGGAATGTAGCTGTCCAGCGCCTCCAGCAGCTCGTCGATCGACTTCGTCGACTCCGAACCCGGCTTCCCGTCCTCCAGCGCCTTCAACGCCGATCCCCGGATCACCGGCACGTCATCGCCCGGAAAATCATACTCCGAAAGCAGCTCCCGTACCTCCAGCTCCACCAGGTCCAGAAGCTCCTCGTCGTCCACCATGTCCACCTTGTTCAGGTAGACCACCACGTACGGCACGTTCACCTGACGCGCCAGCAGAATGTGCTCCCGCGTCTGCGGCATCGGACCGTCCGCCGCCGACACCACCAGAATCGCCCCGTCCATCTGCGCCGCACCCGTGATCATGTTCTTCACGTAGTCCGCGTGACCCGGACAATCCACGTGCGCATAGTGACGCTCGTCCGTCTGGTACTCCACGTGCGCCGTCGCTATCGTGATCCCCCGCTCCCGCTCCTCCGGCGCCTTGTCGATCGAGTCGAACGGCACGAAGTCCGCCAGCCCCTTCGCCGCCTGTACCTCCGTGATCGCCGCCGTCAAGGTCGTCTTCCCGTGGTCCACGTGACCAATCGTTCCCACGTTTACGTGCGGCTTCGTCCGCTCGAATTTCTGCTTCGCCATCTCGACAATGCTCCTTGCCGCGGTCCTCCGTCGGAGCGCGACTGATTCTGTGGTTCGTCGCCGGGAGCGCTCCCGGATCGCTCAGTTGCGGCCTTCGATAATCTCGTCGGCCTTCGACTTCGGGACTCCCGAATAGTGGGAGAACTGCATGCTGTACACGGCGCGTCCCTGGCTCAGCGACCGCAGCGTCGTCGAGTACCCGAACATCTCGGCGAGCGGTACCGAAGCACCGATCACCTGGGCTCCCGCCCGCTGCGTCATGCCGCCGATCTTGCCGCGCCGGCTGTTGAGGTCGCCCATCACGTCGCCGAGATACTCGTCGGGCGTGACGACTTCCACGTCCATGATCGGTTCGAGAATCGCGGGGTTCGCCTTCCGGACGCCCTCCTTCAGGGCCATCGAACCCGCGATCTTGAACGCCATCTCGTTCGAGTCCACGTCGTGGTAGGACCCGTCGATCAGCGTCGCCTTGATGTCGATCAGCGGATACCCGGCGAGCACGCCGGAATCCATCGCCTCCCGGATGCCCTGCTGCACCGGGTTGATGTACTCCCGCGGAATCGCTCCGCCGACGATCGCGTCTTCGAAGAGGAATCCGGTACCCGCCTCGGTCGGCTCGATGTTGATCACGACGTGACCGTACTGCCCTCGTCCTCCGGACTGCCGGACGAACTTCCCTTCGACCTTGTCGACGGGAATCCGGATTGTCTCGCGATAGGCGACCTGCGGACGGCCGACGTTCGCGTTGACCTTGAACTCCCGCTGAAGCCGGTCGACGATGATCTCGAGGTGGAGCTCTCCCATCCCGCTGATCAGCGTCTGGCCGGTCTCTTCGTCGGTACTCACGCGGAAGGTCGGGTCCTCCTCGGCCAGCTTGGCCAGCGCCTCGGAGAGCTTGTCCTGGTCCGCCTTCGTCTTCGGCTCGATCGCGACGCGGATCACCGGCTCCGGGAAGCTCATCGCTTCGAGGACGATCGGATCGTCCTTGTCGGCGAGCGTGTCGCCGGTACGAGCGAATTTGAAACCGATCGCGGCCCCGATGTCGCCGGCGCGCAACTCCTCGACCTCTTCCCTCTTGTTCGCGTGCATCTGCAGCAGCCGGGATACACGCTCCTTCTTGTCCTGCGTGACGTTGATCACGTGCGAGCCGGCGGGCAGTACGCCCGAGTAAACCCGGATGTACGTCAGACGCCCGACGTACGGATCGGTCATGATCTTGAACGCGAGGGCCGAGAACGGTTCATCATCCGAGGCGGCGCGCTCGACCACGCTCTCGTCGTGGTTCGGGAGGTGCCCGGAGACCGGCGGCACATCCAGCGGCGACGGCAGATAGTCGATTACCGCGTCGAGAAGCTTCTGGACGCCTTTGTTCTTGAACGAGGCGCCACACATCACCGGCGTGATCGCGCCGGCCAGTGTCGCCTTCCGGACGGCACGCCGGACTTCGTCTTCTCCGAGCTCCGCGCCTTCGAGATAGCGTTCGAGCAACTCCTCGTCGTGCTCGACGGCCGCCTCCACCAGTTCGTGCCGCAACTGCTCGGCCTTCTCAAGGAGCGCGTCCGGCACCGGCCCTTCCGTCCAGTTCACGCCGAGAGAGTCTTCGTCGTAGACCACCTCGACCATCCGTACGAGATCGATGTGCCCGGTATAGAGCTCACCCTCCCCGAGGGGATATTGGATCGGGTAGGCCTTGGCCCCGAGCCGGTCCTTCATCATCTGGACCACCTGCTCGAAGTCCGCGCCCACCCGGTCCATCTTGTTCACGAAGGCGATCCGTGGCACGCGGTACTTATCGGCCTGCCGCCATACGGTCTCCGACTGCGGCTCCACACCGCCGACGGCGCAGAACAACGCGACCGCTCCATCGAGCACTCGCAGGCTGCGCTCCACCTCTACGGTGAAATCGACGTGCCCCGGCGTGTCGATGATGTTGATCTGGTAATCGTCGTCGTTCCGCTTCCAGGATGCCGTGGTCGCGGCCGACGTGATCGTGATCCCGCGCTCCTGTTCCTGCTCCATCCAGTCCATGGTCGCGTCGCCGTGGTGCACCTCACCCATCCGATGCAGGCGACCCGTGTAGTACAGGATACGCTCCGTCGTCGTCGTCTTTCCGGCATCGATATGCGCCATGATGCCGATGTTTCGAATCCGCTCCAGCGGTGTCGTCCGTGCCATCTATGTCCGATCCGTCATCGGTTCCTGTCTGTTCCGTCGGCCGCCCCGGGGGGCGACCGGGATTCCGGTACGGCTTACCAGCGGTAGTGGGCGAAGGCCTTGTTCGCCTCCGCCATTCGGTGAACCTCTTCCTTCCGTCGCACCGCGCCCCCGTCACCGCGGGAGGCATCGAGCAGTTCGCCGGCCAGCCGGTCCGCCATAGACTTCCCCGACCGGCCGCGTGCGAACTGGATCAGCCAGCGCCGACCGAGCGAATCGCGTCGGCGAGGCGAGACCTCCATCGGGACCTGATACGTCGCACCGCCGACCCGCCGGCTTCGTACCTCGAGGACCGGCTTCGTATTGGCCAGCGCCTGGCGGAATACGTTCAGTCCGGGCTGACCGGTCTTCTCTTCGATCTTTCGCATCGCATCGTAGAAGATCCCCTCCGCCGTGCTCTTCTTACCGTCCAACATCAGGACGTTGATGAAGCGCGTCACTTCGCTGCTGCCGTACTTCGGGTCAGCGGGGATCTCTCTCGGCGTCGACCTGTTCCTGCGTGACATTTCCTCTTCCTTGAAACGGAAACCCGGCCGAGACGTGCAGGCCGGGTCGTTTCCCTCTGCTCTCTCGAAAACCGTACGTCGGGGCCTGCGCGCCCATACGGCGCGCGGTTCCCCTCGATGCTCTAACGCTTAGAGCCGTACTTCGAGCGGCTCTGCTTCCGGTCGGCCACGCCCGAGGCGTCGAGGGTCCCTCGGACAATGTGGTACCGCACCCCCGGCAGGTCCTTCACCCGGCCCCCCCGGATCAGCACGATGCTGTGCTCCTGGAGGTTATGTCCCTCGCCGGGGATGTAGGCAGTCACCTCGTAACCGTTCGTGAGCCGCACGCGGGCCACCTTGCGGAGGGCCGAGTTCGGCTTCTTCGGCGTCGTCGTGTACACGCGCGTGCACACCCCGCGCTTCTGCGGGTTCGCCTCGAGAGCGGGCGCCTTCCGCTTCTTCTCGATCTGCGCCCGGCCCTTGCGGACCAGCTGGTTGATCGTAGGCATGCCTTCGCCGCATCCCCCATCCGGGTATTCGTCGAAAACCGCGTCTCCGTGCGCTCAGTGATCGAACGCGGGAGGCGCGGAAAAAAGTGCGGGGACGACATCGTCTCGCCCCCGACGGAACCTGCCTGCCGACCCACCGGTCGACAGACGGAAGAAGGTAGAGGCGCATCCCGGCACTGTCAAGCTGTCGGGAGACCTCGGTTGCGGTGAGAAAGGGGGCTCGCGGACGATCTCCACGAGCCCCCTCGACTCTCTGTATCAGGCCGCGATCAACTCGACGGCGCCTGCTCCTCCGCCGTCTTCTCAGAGGCCTCGCTCTCGGCGCCCTGCCCATCGACATCGGCACCCACGGCCACCGCGACCTCCGTCTCGCCATCTCCGCGCAATTCGGCGAAGAGCCCGCCCGCCGGAATCGGGGTCGGCTCGGGCTCGACCCGGCGCAGCGAATCCAACTCCTGCTGCAGGGGCTCGCCGACGAGGAACTCCAACTCCTGGAACCGATGAACTCCGGTCCCGGCCGGAACGAGGTGGCCGATGATGATGTTCTCCTTCAGCCCCTTCAACTGGTCGGTCGCTCCTCGCACGGCCGCGTCGGTGAGCACGCGAGTGGTCTCCTGGAAAGAGGCCGCGCTGATGAACGACTCGGTCGTCAGACTCGACTTCGTGATACCGAGAAGCACGGGCTCGGCGCGTGGCGGCTTGCCGCCGTCCGCGATCACGGCGCGCGTGGTCTCCCGGAAATCCATCCGATCAACGTGTTCACCCTCGAGATACTCGGTATCACCCGGATCGGTGATCTTCACCTTCTGAAGCATCTGGCGAACGATCACGCCGATGTGCTTGTCGTTGATCCGGACTCCCTGCAGCCGATAGACCTCCTGGATCTCGTTCAGGAGGTACTCCTGAACCGCCCTCGGTCCCTTGACCCGCAAAATGTCGTGCGGGTTCACCGGGCCTTCGGACAACCGGTCGCCTGCGCGCACCTGGTCGCCTTCGTGCACCCGGAGGTGCTTTCCGACCGGCACCTGGTAGACCTGTTCCTCCCCGCCCTCCATCGTCACGATGATCTCGCGCTTGCCGCGCTTGATCGAACCGAACGACACACGGCCGTCCACCTCCGTGATGGTCGCCGGATCCTTCGGACGCCGGGCCTCGAAGAGCTCGGCCACCCTCGGCAGACCTCCCGTGATGTCGCGCGTCTTGTAGGCCTCCCGACTGATCTTGGCCAGCGTCTCGCCGGGCTGGACCTTCTGCTTGTCGTGAACGAGAAGCTGTGCGCCCACGGGCACGATGAACTCGCGGAGCTTCTTGCCCTTCGAATCGACGATCTCGAGCCGCGGATGGAGCTTCTTGTCGCGGTCTTCGATGATCACCAGCTGCCGCCTGCCCGTCGCCTCGTCGAGCTCCTCGCGGAAGGTCTCCTCCGGTACGATGTCCTTGTAGACGACCTTACCGTCATGGTCGGCGACGATCGGCTCCGAGTAGGGATCCCAGCTGAACAGCAGGTCGCCGGTATCGACCTCGGTCCCATCGGTGACGTGCAGAGTCGCGCCGTAGGGGATCGCGAGTCGCGACCGGACCCGATCGCCTTCGGTCCGCATCAGCAGCTGGCCTTCCCGGCTCGTAACGACCTGCCTGCCGTCCGCTCCCTCAACCGTCGTGATGCGCTCCAGCCCGACGGTGCCGTGCAGCTTCGACTTCCGCTGCGTCTGCGCCGCGATACGGGCCGCCGTGCCGCCGATATGGAAGGTCCGCAGGGTCAGCTGGGTTCCGGGCTCGCCGATCGACTGCGCCGCCAGAATCCCCACCGCCTCTCCGACTTCCACCGTCTTCATCGTCGCGAGATTCCGGCCATAGCACTTCTGGCACAGACCCTGTCGCGCCTCGCAGGTGAGCACGGAACGGATCTTCACCGACTGCAGCCCGGCCTCATCGATCGCCTCGGAAGCGGCCTCGTCGATGATCTCTCCGGCCTTCACGATCGTCTCGTCGCTGATCGGGTCGACCACGTCCTCCCGGGCCACCGTGCCGACGACACGATCCTTCAGCGGCTCGATGATGTCCTCGCCCTCCTTGAGGGCCGAGACCTCGAGACCGAGGACGGTGCCACAGTCCTCCATTCCGATCGTCACGTCCTGCGCCACGTCTACCAGCCTGCGGGTCAGATACCCGGCGTCGGCTGTCTTCAGGGCCGTATCGGCCAGTCCCTTCCGGGCTCCGTGCGTCGAGATGAAGTACTCGAGAACACTGAGACCCTCTCGGAAATTCGCGCGGATCGGACTCTCGATGATCTCGCCGATCCCACCGGTCAGCTTCTTCTGCGGCTTCGCCATCAGACCACGCATCCCGGCCAGCTGCCGGATCTGATCTCGCGATCCCCGGGAGCCGGAGTCGAACATCATGTAAATCGGGTTGTAGCCGTCCCGCGACTGGGCCATGTTCTCGACCATCGCGTCGGCCACGTCATTGTTCGCGTGGGTCCAGGCGTCGATGACCTTGTTGTAACGCTCGCCGAACGAGATCACGCCCTTGTGGTAGGCACGGGTGAACCGGTCGACGTCGGCCTGCGCCTCGGCGAGAATCCTCACCTTGTCGGCCGGGATCTCCATGTCCTCCATGCCGACGGACACGCCTCCCTGCGTCGCATAGCGGAAGCCGAAGTTCTTCAGATTGTCCAGGAAATCCGTCGTCTCCCGCAGTCCGGTCAGCCGGAAGATGTCGAAGACCAGGTCATTCAGCGATCCTTTGCCCATCGTGGCATTCACGAACGGAACGCCCTCCGGCAGGATCGCATTGAACAGCACACGCCCGACGGTGGTGACGATCCAACGGCCATCGGTCAGGTAGGCGATCGGCCGATGGAAGTCAGGCGTTCCCCGTTCGGTGACCAGGATTCCGTTGGCGATCGCCAGTTCCACCTCGGAGAAGCTCTGGTAGTGACCGAGCCCTTCCGTTGCCTGGATCTCGTTGAACGAATGGGGCGTCTTCGTGACGAAGTAGCAGCCCAGCACCATGTCCTGACTGGGGCTGGTGATCGGGCGGCCGTTCGCCGGCTTCAGAATGTTGTTGCTCGAGAGCATGAGGATGCGCGCCTCGAGCTGGGCCTCGAACGACAGCGGCACGTGTACCGCCATCTGGTCGCCGTCGAAGTCGGCGTTGAAAGCCGCGCAGACGAGCGGGTGGATCCGGATCGCCTTTCCTTCGACCAGAACCGGCTCGAACGCCTGGATCCCCAGTCGATGCAGCGTCGGCGCCCGGTTCAGCAGGACCGGGTGATCCTTGATGATGTCCTCGAGCACCTCGAAGACCTTCGGATCGAGCAGTTCGACCAGCTTCTTCGCGCGCTTCACCGTCTCGGCGTAGCCGCGCCGCTCCAGCTCGTGGATAATGAAGGGCTTGAACAGCTCGACCGCCATCACTTTCGGGAGCCCGCACTGGTGCAGCCTGAGCTCGGGTCCGACGACGATGACGGAGCGGCCGGAGTAGTCGACCCGCTTCCCGAGAAGATTCTGGCGGAATCGACCCTGCTTGCCCTTGAGCATGTCCGAGAGCGACTTCAGCGGACGCTTGCCGCGGCCCCGGATCGCCTTGCCACGCCGGCCGTTGTCGAACAGCGCATCGACGGCCTCCTGCAGCATCCGCTTCTCGTTGCGCAGGATCACCTCGGGCGCCCGCATTTCGAGCAGCTTCTTCAGCCGGTTGTTCCGGTTGATGACCCGACGATACAGGTCGTTGAGGTCCGACGTCGCGAATCGGCCGCCATCGAGCGGCACCAGGGGGCGCAGGTCCGGGGGAATCACCGGGATCACGTCCATGATCAGGTGTTCCGGGTTGTTGCGCTTCGCCACGTCCGGATCGCTGCCCCGGATCGAGTCGATCACCTTGAGCCGCTTCAGCTTCTTCTTCTTGCGCTGCTTCGAGGTCTCGGTGGCGACCTCGGCCCGCAACTGGTCGGCCAACCGATCCAGCCCCCGGCCATCCTTGTTCCGATCGGTGACCGGCCGGTCATCCGTGTCCAGGTGGCCGAGAAGAGTGCGGACGCCCTCCGCTCCGATCTCGACGCGGAAGTCCGTGTCGCCCTCCTCACGGGCCTTGTCGGTCAGCTCCCAGTACTCATCCTCGCTGAGAACCTGCTTGTATTCGACTTCCTGCTTGCCTGGATTCGTGACGACATGCGCCGCGTAGTAGATCACGCTCTCCAGATCACGCAGCTTCATGCCGAGCAGATAGCCCATCTGCGAGGGCAGCGTCTTGAAAAACCAGATATGTGCGACCGGAACGGCGAGCTCGATATGCCCCATCCGTTCGCGACGAACCTTCGACAGCGTGACCTCCACGCCGCACTTGTCGCAGATGTGGCCGCGATAGCGGATCCGCTTGAACTTGCCGCAGTGGCACTCCCAGTCCTTTACGGGACCGAAGATTCG
>JARRPS010000036.1:0-17545 GCA_037382625.1 Gemmatimonadota bacterium
GGATGGGCGCGCACGCGCGGGCACCCTCGAACTGCGCGGCGGAACGGTGCCGACTCCCTGTTTCATGCCGGTCGGCACGCAGGGCACGGTCAAGTCTCTCACGCCGCACGATCTCGAAGCGATCGGGGCGAAGATCCTGCTCGGGAATACCTACCACCTGTACCTGCGACCCGGTACGGAGGTGATCGAGGAGGCCGGCGGCCTGGCTCGGTTCATGAGCTGGAACGGGCCGGTACTCACCGATTCGGGCGGCTTTCAGGTATTCTCGCTGGCCCGGATCAACCGGGTGTCGGATGAAGGAGTCACGTTCCAGAGCCACATCGACGGGTCCCGCCACCTTCTCACGCCGGAGCGTGCGGTGGAGATCCAGACTTCGCTGGGCTCCGACATCATGATGGCACTCGACGAGTGTCCTCCCGGCCGCGCCGACGCGGACACGGCCCGAGCTTCTCTCGAAAGGACCCTGACCTGGCTCGCGCGGTGTCGTGAGCGCCACTCCGAGCTCCGCGCCGGCGACTCGGTCGCCGGCCCCGGACTGCTGTTTCCGATTTTTCAGGGTGCTTCGTGGCCGGACCTGCGCCTGGAGTCGCTGGAACGGACGCTCGAGCTCGGTGACTGGCCCGGTATCGCGATCGGCGGCCTCTCCGTCGGGGAGCCGAAGGACGTGACCCTGGAGATTCTGGATGTGTGCGAGCCGCGGCTCCCGACGGGGCTGCCGCGCTACCTGATGGGGGTGGGCTACCCGGAAGATCTGATCGAGGCCATTCGGCGCGGGGTGGACATGTTCGACTGCGTGGCTCCTACCCGAAACGGACGCAACGGCACCGCCTTCACGGCCGAGGGGAAGGTGAACGTGAAGCGAGCGGGATTCGCGCACGACTTTCGACCGCTGGATGAGAGCTGCGCCTGCGAATGTTGCCGCAACTACTCGCGTGCGTACCTGCGGCATCTGTTCGTCGCCGACGAGCTCCTCGGTCTCCGCCTGTTGTCGCTCCACAACGTCGCATTCCTCATCGCCCTGGCCGATCAGGCGAGAGCGGCCATCCTGGAAGGGCGCTTCGAGAACTGGGCGGAGGAGCGCCTGCGGCGGTATCGCGCCGGGCCGGATATATTCCATAGCTGATTCACGAACGACCATGGAGGAATCGTGCCGACAGTACAGATGTTGATTCTGCAGGCCTCGGGCGCTCCACAGGGGCAGAGCCCGTTCGGCATGCTTTTCATGTTCGCGGCGATCTTCGCGATCTTCTATTTCCTGCTGATCCGGCCGCAGAAGCAGCAGCAGAAGGCCCATGCGGAGATGGTGTCGCAGCTTTCGAAGGGCGATGAGGTCGAAACGATCGGCGGAATCGTGGGGAAGATCGTGCATCTGACGGACGACCGCGTGACGATCCGGTCGGCGGGCGACACGCGTCTCGAGATCGACCGCTCGAAGGTCGGACGGAAGCTCACGCCCGGCGGTACGGAGGGCTGAGGATGGCAGTCCGGGAGATTCGCGTGCTCGGCGATCCCGCCCTGCGCGCACGGTGCGAAGAGGTCGAGTCGGTGGACGACGACGTCCGTCGCCTGGTGGACGATCTGATCGAGACGATGGAAGCGGCTGACGGGATCGGGCTGGCGGCACCCCAGGTGGGGGTTCCGTTGCGCGTGTTCGTCTACGATGTCCGGGACCCCGAGATCGAACCGGGCGCTCTCATCAATCCGCGCATCGTGGAGGCCGGTGGAACGGTCCGGGACACGGAAGGCTGCCTCAGCATTCCCGGATTCAACGAGAACGTGGAGCGGTACGCGACGGTCGTGGTCGAGGGCCTGGATCGCGAGGGCAGAGAAGTTCGTATCGAGGCGGAAGACCTGCTCAGCCGTTGTCTGCAGCACGAGTACGATCACCTCGACGGTGTCCTGTTCATCGACCGGTTGAGCCCGCTGAAACGCCGGATGCTGCTGAACAAGTGGGCGAAACTGGACGAGTCGGAGAGACGTCCGGCCACCGCCGTCTGACAGGTCCGGGCGACCTCTTCGAACGGGGCCCGGTCCACCCACCGCTCACCGCCGGGAGAGGCAGATGCGGATCCTGTTCTGGGGAACTCCCGAATTCGCCGTGCCATCACTTCGCGCGCTTCAGGAGGAAGGGCACGCGGTCGTCGCCGTCGTGACCCAGCCGGACCGGCCGGCGGGCAGAGGCCGGCATCTGCGGGAGAGCCCGGTGAAGCGCGAGGCTGAGAAGGAAGGCATTCCGGTCCTCCAGCCCGACAAACCCCGCGGGGAAGCCTTCCTGCACGAGATCGCCGCGATGGAACCGGACCTGTCGGTCGTCGCCGCATACGGACACATCCTGACGGACGAGGTACTGGCGCTTCCCCGCCTCGGATCGGTCAACGTCCATGCGTCCCTGCTCCCTGCGCTACGCGGGGCGGCGCCGGTGAACTGGGCGATCATCCTCGGCCATTCGCACTCTGGCGTGACGATCATGCGGATGGTGCGGGAACTGGACGCCGGCCCGATCCTCTACCGGGTCGCGACGCCCCTGCCCGATGACATCAGCGCCGGCGAGCTCTACTTGATGCTCAGCGAGATGGGTGCGACGGCCTTGATCGAAGCGCTCGCGCAGATGGAGGCAGGCGTGCTCGAGGAATCGGAACAGGAGCATGACCGGGCGACGTTTGCACCGAAGCTCGCCCGGGACGACGCCCGTGTGGACTGGGCGTTGGAGGCCGGGGAGCTGGATCGATGGATCCGGGGCTGCGATCCGTGGCCGGCTGCCTGGTCGGAACCTGGGGGTGGACCCCCGGCGGCCCCGGGAACGGTCCTGCGAGCCGATGCGCGCGCGGGCCTCGAGGTCGCCACGGGCAACGGCCGATTGCGCATTGGAGAGGTCAAGCCTGCCGGAAAGGGCCGGATGCCGGCGTCCGCCTGGATCGCCGGGCGGGGCGTGTCGGAAGGAGACCGATTCCATTGACCCGCCGGTCGGAGATACCGGTCCTCCACGTCATCTGTACGGATGACGAGATCGAGCGCGAGGATGCCGTCGGGAGAATGACCGCCGTTCTGCAGGCGGGCGGCCCTTCGGTCGCGTTGCACCTGAGGCCGCGCAGAGCCTCGGCCCGTCGATGCCGGGACCTCGCTCGCGCGCTCTCGACGTCCGTGGACCGGACCGGCGCCTGGATCGTGATCAACGGCCGGACTGACGTGGCGATGCTGGTCGATGCCGATGCGGTCCAACTCGGTCGGGGGGCGCTCCCGATCGAGGCTGCCCGCGCGTTGCTGAATGAGCGGTGTGCGATCGGAGTCTCGGTCCATTCGGAGGCGGAGGCCCGTCGAGCGGACGCGGTCGGAGCAGACTTCCTGCTGATGGGTACGATCTTCTCGACCCCCAGTCATCCCGGGACAGCGGGATCGGGAGTGTCGGAGATCCGAGCCTGCGCCGGAATGAACGCTCCACTCATCGCGATCGGCGGGATCGACGAGACCCGCGTCGCGGCCGTGATGGAGGCCGGGGCGGCGGGCGTGGCCGTGATCAGGGCCGTATGGGAAGAGGACGATCCAGCCGCAGCCGCAAGTCGGCTCGTCGCCGTCCTGAATGCGACCGGAGAGCGAAACGGAACAGGGATGCACATCGAGGTCAACGGCAGAGAATTCGAACTGGAATCCGGCCGCACGGTGCGGGGCCTTCTCGAGGAACTGGGCCTGGACCCCCGCATGGTGGTGGTGGAGAGAAACCGGGAGATCATCCGGCGCGATGACCTGGACGACGTCCATGTGGCGGAAGGCGACTCCTACGAGATCGTCCAGTTCGTAGGCGGCGGCTGAACCGAGGCGAGCACCCGAGCACTCACTTGCACCCCGGACAGCGGGGAGGAAACAGGGATGACGGTACGTACGATCGAGGAACTGCCGGGCGCGGATTCCCTCATCATCGCCGAGAGGGAGTTCGCCTCCCGGCTGATCGTTGGAACGGGAAAGTACAGGAGCCACGAGCAAACGGTCGAAGCGGTTCGTGCCTCGGGAGCGGAGATGGTCACGGTGGCGGTGCGTCGTGTCGACCTGGACGCCACGAAGCAGGACAGCCTGTTGCACCACCTCGACCCCGACGAGTTCTTTCTGCTGCCGAACACCGCCGGCTGCTTCACCGCCGAGGAAGCGATCCGATACGCGCGGCTCGGACGGGAGGCGGGCCTCTCGAGCTGGGTGAAGCTGGAAGTGATCGGGGACCAGGAGACACTCCTGCCCGACACCGATTCGCTCCTCGAGGCTACGCGGGTCCTGGTGGCGGAGGGATTCACCGTCCTGCCCTACACCAACGATGATCTGATCACGGCCCTGCGCCTCGAGGAGGCGGGGGCGGCCGCGGTGATGCCGCTGGCCTCGCCGATCGGAAGCGGGCTCGGACTCCTGAACCCGGTCAACATCCGGATTCTCAAGGCGCGTCTCTCGGTGCCGGTGATCGTCGACGCCGGGGTCGGGACTGCGTCCGATGCCTGCTTGACGATGGAGCAGGGTGTGGACGGAATCCTGATGAATACGGCGCTGGCCGCCGCCGAGAGCCCCGTTCTCATGGCGGGGGCGATGCGCGAGGCGGTGCGGGCGGGCCGTGCGGCATGGCTGGCGGGGCGGATGCCCAGGCGAGAGTGGGCGGTGCCGTCCAGCCCTTCGACCGGGATGGTCGACTGAGGCCGGAGTGAGCCAACGCGATCGCGAGGCCGGCGGTCCGGGCGTCGAGGTCAGGAGAGCCGTCGTCCGCGTGTTGTCCGACGTGCGACGGGGGTCCTACGCCGATCGTGCGGCGGCACAGCGCTTCCGCTCGCTCGCGGGCCGGGACCGCGCACTCGGGCAGGAGCTCGCATACGGTACGATCCGCCTCCGGAAACGGCTGGATGGGGAGCTCTCGGGCCTGGTCGATCGGCCGCTGCGGACTCTCGATCCCTCGTTGCTGGAGTGGCTGCGTCTCGGCCTCTATCAGTTGCGCGAGACCCGGATTCCCCCGCATGCGGCCGTGCATGCGACCGTCGAGGGCGCGAGGGCCGAGCTGGGCCGCGGACCGGCGGGCCTCGCGAACGCCGTACTTCGCCGAGCGGTGAGAGAGCCGCGCAGCCAGGCGGCATTCCCCGACCCGGAGAGGTCGCCCGAGGCATGGCTGGCCGCCTATGGCTCGCACCCCGCGTGGCTGATCCGCCGCTGGCTGGCACGATGGCCGCTTGCCGACGTGCGTCGGCTCGTCGAGAATTACAACCGCGCGCCGTCGGTTACGCTACGGATGATCGAATCCGGCGGACCGGATCCGGGGAGCCACGAGTCGGGCTCGGATCACTCGCTCGAGCCGTTGCCCGACTGGCCGGACATGGTGAGACTCGTGTCCGGAGACCCGGCACGAGTGCTGGAACGGCGGAACGCGATCGCACAGGATCCTGCCGCCTCGGCGGTGGTAGAGTTCGTCGGTTCGGAGATCGAGGGCCCCGTGCTGGATGCGTGCGCCGCGCCCGGAGGGAAGGCGGCCTCACTCGCGCGGTTGGCTTCGCGGGCCAGACCGTTCGTCGCGGCCGACATCGGCATCGATCGAACACGGGTCGCGGCCTCGACGTTGCGGCGCACGCGGTCGGATGCCCGGCCGGTGGTAATGGACGCGCGTCGGCCGGCGATCACCTCGGCCCGCACCGTCCTGCTGGACGCTCCCTGTTCGGGAACGGGCGTTCTCCGGCGCAGACCGGATGCGCGTTGGAGGATCTCGGAGCGCAGGTTGAATTCGCTGGGGGCGCTCCAGGCCGAACTGCTGGATTCCTGTGCGGATCTGCTCGAGCCGGGGGGGCTGCTGGTGTACGCGACCTGCTCGCTGGAGCCGGAAGAGAATCAGGCACAGGTGGAACGGTTCCTGGCCCGGCAGCCGGGGTTTCGGCGCGAGCCGCCCACCGGCCTGACCGGGCGAGTGAAGGAGTGCCTCACGGAGAGCGGCGACCTCGAGGTCCTGCCCTTCCGGACGGATACCGATGGGGCTTTTGCGAGCCGACTGAGAAAAGGCGACGACGGAGACATACAGGCGGAGGCGGGGCCTCAGACGGAGTCGTGCGCCGCAGCGCGCGACGAAGAACGGGACGGCGGAGTCGTCGAATCCGGTCGATCGAGGCGCGACGTACTCATCGGGAGGCTGGAAGCGGTGGCTCGGCACCGCGACGCTGGTGGCCGGGCTCTTCTTCGTCGGATATCTGGGGGCGGGTCTCTGGCTGCCTTCCGAGAACGGTCCGGCGGATGCCGGTCCTCTCGTCACCGTTCCGGAGCTCGTCGGCCTCGAGGAGCTGGAAGCGAGGCAGCGTCTCGAGAAGGTCGGTCTCGAGTATGGCATTCGCTCGACGGTCACGCATCCGAGGGCGCCCGAGGGCGCGGTGCTGGCGCAGAGTCCGATTCCAGGACAGCAGGTGCGTCCCGGCGCGCCGGTCGAGGTCACGCTCAGCCGGGGCCCCGAACGACATTCGGTTCCCGATGTGTCGGGGCTGACGGCGCGGCAGGCCTCCATTCTCCTGGAGCGGCTCGGATTCCGCGTCGCGTCGGAGACAGCCACACACCCTGCCGAGGCCGGCCGGGCGATCCGCACGGAACCGGAGGCCGGAACCGAACTGACCGTGCCGGCCGACGTCACCCTGCTGGTCAGCCGGGGTTCGCCGCTGACGACGGTTCCGGTCCTCTCCGGGCGCTTCATCGATGACGCACGCGGCCTGCTCGAAGGATCCGGGCTCGAGCTCGGAGCGATCAGCTACGATCCGCTGTCCACCGACCCGCCGGGCACGATCGTCGGCCAGTATCCGCCCGGCGGGTATGGCTTGCGGCGCGGGGACCCGGTCGAGATCAGGGTCGCGGGCCGGCCACGAGCGGTCGATCGCAGTCGGATGCGCCCGATGGACGGGGACGAACCCGAGCCGGATGACGCTGACGGGTCGCGCGATCGCGACGGACCCGAGGAGCTCTGAGCACGTTGGACCTGCGAGGCGCGATCTTCTCGAACTGGGGCTACAAGCTCGCGGCCTTCGTCATCGTGTCGCTGCTCTGGCTGAGTCTGAGCGCCGACGAGCGGCAGTCTCAGCCGGTACGGACACTCGTTGCCGTCGAGGTGCTGGATTCCGCCTGGGTGCTGGTGAACCCACCGACCGAGGTGAGCGCGACTTTCCAGGGCCGCAACCGGGATCTGGCCGCGCTTCTGGTCAACGAGCCCGAGATTCCGATCGTGATCGACTCCGTGCTCGACACCGAGATGCGGGTGGATCTCGATCTCTCACGGGTGCGCTACGACCGCGAGCTGGATGTGCGCCCCACCTCGGTCGTGCCTCGTTCCCTGGACCTGCAATTCGAACGAAGGGCCGAACGCCGCGTTCCCGTGGTGGCGGAGATCGACGCGATTCCCGCGAACGGCTTCACGGTCCTGCGTCCGATCCTCGTGTCACCCGATACGGTCACCGTTCGCGGGCCGGCTTCGGAGGTGGAGTCGATCACGCGCGTGGCGACACGGAGAATCCGGCTCGAGGAAGTCGCGAACACCGTCATGAGAGACCTTCCCATCGAGCTTCCGACGGGGGTGAGGAGCGTGAGAGTCGATCCGGCATCCGCGCTGGTGACCGTGGAGGTGGACTCTCTCCTCATTCTGACCCGGCGCGTACCGGTGCGACTGGTGGGCGCGGGTACCGGCGGGCTTCGGATCACGCCCGACAGCGTGGACGCGGTGATCCGCGGGGCGGCGACGGCCGTTCGCCGCCGGCTCGAGGCGCTCGAGTACGTCGAAGCGCGATTGGAAGACCCCACCGATCTCCCGACCCGGATTCCCCTTGCTGAGGAGACCTCCGAAGAGAGCTTCGTGTCGGTGCGCTTCGTGCCCTCGGACATATTCGTGCAGCCGGGACCTTCGCCGTGAGGCAACCCCCGGCCGGCGCACCTGTTCTCGGCATCGAGTCGTCATGCGACGAATCGTCGGCGGCGGTCGTGTCGGGGGGCGAGGTGCTGGGACACGTCATACTCTCGCAGGACGCCCATCAGCGATTCGGTGGAGTGGTTCCGGAGATTGCGGCTCGAGCCCACCTGCGCCAGCTCGATGCGGTGGTGGAAGCGACCTTCTCGCAGGCGGGAATCGGTCCCGAGGATCTCGCGGGGGTGGGCGTGACGGCGGGGCCCGGACTGATCGGCGCGCTGCTCGTAGGCTTGAACTGGGCGAAGGGGTTCGCCTGGGCCCGGGGTCTTCCGCTGCTCGGCGTTCACCACATGGAAGCTCACCTTTTCGCCAATTCGCTGGAATCGCGGGAAGCCCGTCCTCCCTTCGTGGCTCTGCTGGTCTCGGGGGGGCACACGTTGCTCCTGCACGCCCGCGAGTGGGGGCGCTACGAATTGCTCGGCGAGACACGTGATGACGCCGCCGGCGAGGCGTTCGACAAGGTGGCCCGGCGGCTCGGTCTCGCTTATCCGGGAGGGCCGGAGATCGAGCGTGTGAGCCGCCGTGGACAGCCCGGGCGGTATACCCTACCCCGCCCGATGCTCTCGGGACGCGACTCGCCGGCAGACCCGTCGTTCTTCGACTTCTCGTTCAGCGGACTCAAGACGGCGACAGCCCTGCTGGCTGCTGAACTGGAGGCGAAAGCTGACGGGGAGGTGGAATTCGAAGACCGCGTGCCCGACCTCGCCGCGGAGTTTCAGCAAGCCGTGGTCGACACACTGGTCGGGAAGGTGATGCGGGCCGTGGAGTGGTCGGGCTGCGGTCGAGTCCTGCTCGGGGGAGGCGTGGCACGCAACGGAGTCCTGCGGTCCCGACTCGCGAGCGCCCTCGAAACGCGTGGAGGCGAGCTCTTCGCTCCCTCGCCCCGCCTCGCCGCGGACAACGCCGCCATGGTGGCCCGACTCGCAGAATACCGATTATCGCTCGGAGAACAGTCCGGGCTCGACCTCAACGCCGACCCTTCACTCGTCTTTCCCGGGCTGGTCCGGCGCGACCCGGATCTGCCGGGGCAGAGGACGTCTTCAGGAGCCACATGTATCCCGAATTGATCACCCTCGACCTCCCGATACTGGGCACGATCACGATCACCTCGTTCGGGGTGATGATGGCGCTCTCCTTCCTGACCGGATTCTGGATCGTCCGGCTCGAACTTCGCCGCAAAGGGCTGGACGAAGAGCTGGCCGGCGATGTTCTGATGGGGGCGATCATCGGCGGAATCGTGGGTGCGAAGATCTACTACGTGTTGCTCAACTGGCCCCAGACCGTCCAGGACCCGCTCGGCATGCTGTTCTCGCGGGCGGGACTCGTCTGGTACGGCGGGTTCATCGGCGGCGCCGTAGGCGTGATCGTCGCCATCCGCCGGCGAGGCGCCCGAGTGCCCGTGCTGGCCGACGTGTGTGCGCCGGCCCTCGCGCTGGCCTATGCGGTGGGACGAATGGGCTGCTTCCTCGTCGGCGATGACTACGGGCGTCCCACCGACAGCTGGGTCGGGATCGCGTTCCCGAACGGAAGTCCGCCGAGCACGGCGGGGAATCTCCGGCGCATGTTCGGTGTCGACGTGCCCGCCTCCATTCCGGATTCAGCCGTACTGGCCGTCCACCCGACGCAGCTTTACGAGATCGGCATGTCGCTTCTGATCTTCGCGATTCTCTGGCGCTTGCGACGCGAACCGTGGAAGGCGGGTCGGTTGTTCGCGCTGTGGCTCGCGCTGGCGGGAATCGAGCGGCTCGTGGTCGAGTTCTTCCGGGCCAAGGATGATCGGTTCTTCGGCGTCCTGACACTGGCGCAACTGATCAGCATCGGCCTCGTGCTGTTCGGTGGCTGGCTCTTCGTCCGACTGAGCGGCACGTCGGCCGGGGAATCGTCCCCGGGGGCGTAACGACAGAATCGTGCGCCCATCGGCCCGTGTGCTCCTGGTCCTCTGCCTCGGCTTTCTGCTCGCCGCGCCCGCTTCGCTGCGAGCCCAGGGCGTGGCCGACCGGGAGATCATCGGGATCACCTTCGAGGGCAATGATGCGTTTCCCGAGAAGGCGCTGCGACGAGCGATCCTGACGGACCAGACCCGCTGCAAGAGCTTTCTCTTCCAGTTTCCGTTCCCCCTCTGCCCCCTTACGGACTGGGGCTTCGCGCACTCCCGGGAGTTTCTCGACGAAGGCGAGCTGCCTCTCGACGTCGTGCGACTGGAGCTGTATTACCGGCAGCGCGGGTTTCGCCAGGCGCGTGTGGATACGGTCGTGACCCGGACGAACGACCAGGCGACGATACTCTTTCAGATTCGCGAGAACGAGCCGACCCGCATCTCTCGCATCGATGTTCAGGTCCGGGGAGACGCGATCGACTCCTCCGCCGTCGTATCCAGCCTGCCGCTGAGCACGGGCGATCGACTCGACCTGGTGGCTCTGCAGGAAGGCGAGGCGGCGATTGCCGATGAACTCCGCCGCGAAGGTTATGTCGATGCGGCCGTACTGCGGGACTACTTCATTCCGAGAGACTCGCTGACGGCCCGGGTCACTCTGCGTGTCGATCCCGGTCCCCGGGTTCGCGTCGGCGAGGTGAAGATCCAGGGATCCGCCGATGTCGGGGATGACGTGGTCCGATCTCTCCTCGACTTCCAGACCGGCGACTGGTTTCGCGAGGCCCGCGTGATCGAGAGCCAGCGACGCCTGTTCAACCTCGAGGCCTTCCGCTACGCGAACATCGCATCAGAGCGCGCCAGCGACTCCGTGATCGACCTGACCGTCCAGGTGGCGACCGCCCCCCGCCGCGCGATCCGCACCGGATTCGGCGTGCAGACGGACGAGTGTGTCGAGTTGCAGGCCCAGCTGATCAACCGGAACTTCTTCGGTGGCGGACGGACGATGCGGGTCACGGGACGGGTCTCGAACCTGCTCGCGAAACAGATGGATGGCGCCTTTCCCTGCAACGGCACGAGCAATGATCCGGTGTACCAGGAGCTGAACTGGCTGCTCGACTTTTCTTTCCTGCAACCGGTCCTGGCGGATAGCCGTAACTCCTTTCAGACAAGGATCTTCACCGAGAGGGAGACGGTACCGGACCTGTACGTGCGCACGTCGGTGGGTGGCGAGCTCGCCTTCAATCTCCGTCTCGCCCCGCGGATGTCGCTCCGACCGTCGTACCGGCCCGAGCTCACCTCGTTCGGAGGGCAGTCGGCGGACATCTATTTCTGCGTGAACTTCGGACTCTGCACGCCCGACGACATCGCGCTCCTGACCGAAAGCAACTGGCTGTCGCCGGTCGGGGTGATCTGGGCCTTGAACCGGACCGACAGTCCCCTGTGGACCACCTCGGGCTACTACGTGGCCGCGGACGCGGAAATGGCAGCCGCCTTCACGGGTTCCGACTATCGCTATCTGCGCGCCAGCATCGAGACTGCGGGCTTCCGGCCCGTGTTCAGCGACGCTGTGCTCGCCATGCGATTGCGCTTCGGAGGTGTGCAGGGAGTCTCTTCGAGCGTGTTCGGCGGTGCGGAGGGCGTGGAGATCATCTATCCCACGAAGCGCTTCTTCGGGGGAGGTCCTCAAAGCGTCCGGGGATTCGGCCTCAATCTGCTCGGTCCGACGGTGCTCGTGATCTCCGATCTCGAGGACTGCGGAGCGACCAACCTGACTCCCGCAGAGCTTCAGGCCTGTGCCAACTCCTTGGACCCGAATGATTTCGATGAACGTCCGGTCGGAGGTAACGTACTCTTCGAGGGGTCGGCGGAGCTCCGATACCGGCTCAGCGACCGGCTGACGGTCGTAGGGTTCCTCGACGCGGGGCAGGTCTGGGAAGGCGTGGATGATGAGGTGCGGCTCGTCGCCACTCCCGGTGTGGGAATCCGCTTCAACAGTCCTGTGGGCCCGTTGCGCATGGATCTCGGGTACAACACCACCGGGACGAAATTCAAACCGGTGGTGGTGGTCGAGGCGGAGACGGGGGAGATCATCGAGCTCGAAGACGAGGTCGTCTACAATCCGTTCACCTGGGACGAACCTTCGCTGCTGACCGAGGTGTGGCGCCGGATCCAGCTGCAGTTCTCGATTGGCGAGGCCTTCTGAGATGGGAAACGAAGCCCTCTCCTCTCTGCTTCGCATCGCCGGCCGGCTGACGGGTTCGCTGACCCGGGTCGCACTCGGCCTGATCGGGATCGCATCCCTCACTGCGGCGGGATCGCTGCTTCTACTGAGTCAGACCGTGGTCGGTCGCCAGGCGGTCGCCGACCTGGTCGTCGACGCCCTCGAGGGGTCGGTGAACGGGGGCGTCAGGATCGGACCGATTCTCGGGGGAAACCTCTTCACCCACGCGCTGGTGGAGCGATTCGAGATCACCGATCCGGATGGCCGACTGTTCGTGGGGATCGACAGCGTTCGTCTCCACTATAACCCGCTCAGCCTGGTTCTCGGGACGTTTCGCTTCGACGACGTTTCGATGGAGCGGGTCCGGCTCGTCCTCCGACAGCACGAGGATGGGCGCTGGAATTTCGATCGGATCTTCGGCGACGAGGAGCCGGTGGAGCCAGATACGATCGACGACGGACGACAGGGCAATGACCGCATTCTGCTGTCGGACGTCAACGTTCGAGAGGGAGAGGTCGAGGTACACGTGCCTTGGGCCGCGGACCTGAAGGGTGCCGCGAGAGACAGTGCCGTCGCCCAGGGACTGCGGGGGGACCGACTCTGGCGGGTGCGTGCCACGGGCCCCGGCCGTTACGAGCGGGAGTTGTTGCTCCACAGGCTCTCGGGCCGGTTTCCGCTCATCCGGATCGTGGACCCGGTCAGACCTCTCCGCTTCGACATGGAAGGAGTGTCCGCCGAGGCACAGGTCGTCACGCAGACCCTCGACGTGGTCTCTCTGGACGGATCGGTGGAGATCTCCGATACCGTCGAGATCCGCCTGGCGGCCGTGGAGCTGGCGGAGTCCGAGCTCTCGGGATCGGGCTGGGTGCACCCCGTAAACCCGGTTCAATTCGAGTTCGATCTCGAGGCCCGGCCCATCGGGTTCGCCGACCTGCAGTGGATCCCGCTCCCGATCCCTGCCCGGGGTGGCGGCCCGGCCGATCTTCACCTGTTCACGCGGGGCGAGACGATCGTCGTGGAGGCGACGGACGGTGACATTCGGGTGGACGATTCCCGTGTACAGGGAGATTTCACCGCGGCCCTCGAAGAGGTCCCGCGCTTCGAACGGCTGGATGTGAATCTACGGCCGTTGCGCCTCGCCCTGGTGAACGAAGTGCTCGAGATCGAGGACGGGCTCGACGGCTTTCTCGAGGGCCCGGTCCGCGGTAGCGGCCCGATCACTCTCGTCGACGTCGATACCGAGCTTTCGATACGGGACCCTCCCTCGCCCGACGTCGCCGCTCCGTCATTTATCGCTGCGCGAGGCGGGATCGCGATCGTGGAGCCGCGCCGGATGTCGGAGCTCGAACTGACGTTGGGCGGCTTCGAACCGCGCTGGGCGGGTATCGTCGGATTGCGGAACGAGCTTCCGGGCCGCGCCAACGGCACGGCGGTCTTCGACGGGGTCGCGGGCGGCCGATTCCGGTTCGACACCGAGATTTCGCACACCCTGCCGGAGCATCAGCCCTCGGTGATCGCCGGCGGTGGGCTCGTCGATCTCGAGGGGGACCGGGAAGTCGATGTCGCCTTCGAATTCGATCCGCTCGTCCTGGCGATCGTGGAGACCGTGCTCCCGGAGGGTGTTTCGGTGCTGAGCGAGGTCCGTGGGCCGTTCTCGGCGCGTGGTCCGCTCGATGACCTGAAGATCGAGACCGATCTCGAGACGCCTCGGGGCCAGCTCAGCTTCACGGGCCAGTTCGACCTGGTCTCGGAGCCTCAGAGCTACGATGCGACCCTCCTCGCCCGAGACATCGAACTTTCCGAGTGGATTCAGTCGGGGCCCGCCACGCGTCTCGCGGTAGAAGGGCGGGTCACGGGAACGGGCACCGATCCGGCGACTCTGGAGGCACAGTTCGACCTGCGGCTTCTTCCCTCGCTCTTCGAAGGGGCCCGCGTCGATACCAGCATCATCCGATTCACCCTCGCCGATGGACTGGCCCGGGCCGACACCTTCGCGATCCGTTCGCAGGCGGGTGCGGTGGACGGGCGCGGCGCCTTCGGCCTCACCGAGGATCGAAGCGGCTCCCTGATTCTGGACATCTTCGTTCCCGATCTCTCGGAATGGAATGCCTGGCTGGTCGAAGGCCGCAATCCGGCGCGGATCGAAGGCGATGTCTCGGCGCTCTTCGAGTCCTTTGCGCCGGCAGACGAGGGTCCGGTCCTGGAGACCGCGGAGGCGTTGCCGGATACCCTCTCGGGAAGCATGGAAGCGCTCGGCGTGCTCTACGGGAACGTGAAGGACTTCTCCTTCGGAGGCCGGGCGTTCGCCCGCGAGCTCTACTGGGGAGAGATCGGCACCGACTCGATACAGGTGATTCTCGATCTCGCGGATCCGCGGCAGCCCGACTCCCTGATCGCGCACGGATCGGCGTTCGCGTCCAGCATCTACGGGCGCAGCCTGGACACGCTGGATGTACGGTGGACACGGCACACGGCGGAGAGTCACGAGGTTTCGGTCTATGCGCGCCGCGATTCGACGCTCGAAGTGGACTCCGACACCGGAATTCTCTGGACGGATCGTGAGAAAGCCTTCCGGCTGGCCCGACTTCGGCTGGTCGGTGCGGGGCGTGGATTGACGCTCGCCGACACGGCGCTGATCACCTATGGCGAGACGGGCTTCACCGCTCGGGGCGTTCGGCTCGATGGGAGCGACGGGACCTTCCTGGACCTGGAAGGAGCGATACCCGATTCGGGAGAGGCGGCTCTCGACCTCACGGCCCGGAGCCTCCACCTCGAGAACTTCCTGGAGGCACCGGGGAATCCCCTCGACATTCGGGGAGAGATCGACATCGATGTGCGAGTGCGCGGCAGCGCAGACGCCCCGCTCGCAGAGCTGGACGCCACGATCGACCGACCGTCGATACGGGGGATCGGCTATGAGCGGCTGACTACCGATCTGAGCTATGCCGGCCGCCGGCTCGCGGTGAATACGGCGCTGGTGACCAATGACACGGAGATCGCCCGGGTCGACGGCTTCCTCCGCCTCGACCTTTCCTTGCGCGATGTGGAGACGAGGGTCCTCGACGAACCGATCGACCTGATGGTCGTGGTGGACAGCATG
Source organism: Gemmatimonadota bacterium (assembly GCA_037382625.1). GTDB lineage: Bacteria > Gemmatimonadota > Gemmatimonadetes > Palauibacterales > Palauibacteraceae > Carthagonibacter. The sequence goes on from JARRPS010000036.1 coordinate 15,137, forward strand.
CCGCTCACGGCGGTCGAGCTGCGGGTCGAGTCTCTTCGCGAGGTCGAAGGCTACGCCCTGGGGAGCTTCCGGGTGACGGGAAGACCGGGAGAGCTCCGGTTCAATGGTGAGACCCGGATTCACGAGGCGGCGGCCACGGTTCCGTCGCTCGGAATCCGGCTCCAGGACGCGATCGGTCGTGTGGTCTATTCGGGCGCCGATGCCCGGGTCGACACGCTGAGTGTCCGCTCTTCCGCCGGAGGTACGGCGGTGGCTTCCGGATACGTGGGCGTCCAGGACCCGACCGACATCACTTTCGACCTCGCATACTCGGCGGATCGATTCGTCGGAATCGATCGACGGACCATGCGCGCGACGATCGACGGATCGGGCGCTCTCGAAGGATCCTACCAGCGACCGGAGGTGACGGGGGACATCCGGGTGTCGCGAGGAGAGGTGCAGGCCGAACGGTTCGTGCGGGAACGACAGGTAGTGGACCTGACCGATCCCTCCGTGTACGCACTCCTGGATACGGTCATCGTCCGCGACCAGCGGATTCTCGGCCGGATCGAGAATCCGTTCATGCAGAACCTGAAGCTGGACATGAATCTCGCGGTCGGACCCGATTTCTGGCTTCGATCGAGCGCCCTGGACGTCGAACTGGCAGGAGCGATCGAGCTGCACATGGACCGGGCCGCGGGGGACCTGACGGCGCTCGGTACTCTCAATCTGCCCCGTGGGAAGTTCCGGTACGTGTCGGGAACCGGGACGGATCTGTCGAGCCTGTACTCCCGTCAGTTGCAGATCGATCGGGGCGAAATCACCTTCGTCGGGACCCCGGGCCTGGATCCGAATCTCGACATCGACGCCCAGTACCGGGCGCGGGGCGATATCGGTCAGGTGACGATCCGCGTGCACGTGGGAGGCTCCGCGCTCTCCCCGACCATGACGACCAGCAGCGATCCGCCCCTGCCCGAGTCTGACCGAATCTGCTATCTCCTGTTCTCGTCGGCCTGCTTCGGCGCCTCGAGCCAGGGTGGCCAGTTCGCCACTTCCCTGGTCCGGGAAGGACTGCTGGGTTCGGTGAGCAGCCAGGTCTCGCAGGTCCTGGTCGGCGGCGTCGGCCTGGTGGACTACGTGGACATCCGTTCCTCCGGTGCCACGGAGCAGGAACTCCAGACCGGCCAGTCGAACCTGCTGTACGGCACGGAGATCGAGATCGGCCGGTACCTGACGCCCGACCTCTTCGTGAAGGTCACGCAGCCCCTGGGCGGACGACTTCCGGGACTCACGATCGACTGGGGGTTTCTCCCCGCCTGGCGGCTGGAACTCCGGACGGAAGACAGATTCAACCGCTACGCTTCGTACGGCTACAGTTTCAGCACCTACAGCGACCGCACATGGGGCATGCTGCTGTTTCGCGAGTGGGCGTTCTGATAGATTCCCCGAACGGCCGCCGACGTACAACAATCGCACGAACCTCCAGATCGACGGCTGACGACATTGGCTGAGTTTCCGATCCCCGATTCCGAACGCTACCTGGTGCTCGTCAATCCGCGCGCCGCCGGGGGCCAGCCGGCCGCCCTGCGACGCCGTATCGGCGGCGCCATGGCCGCACGCGGCGTCTCTTTCGACATCGTCGAGACCTCGACGCCCGAGGAAGGTCTCGCGGTCGTGCGGACGGCCGCCCTGAGGGGCTTCCGGGCGGTTCTCGCGGCCGGTGGGGACGGTACGATCGCGCTCGCGCTTCGGGGCACGGCAGGCAGCACCACTCCGGTCGGTATCCTGCCGTTCGGGACCGGCAACCAGCTGGCGCTCAACTTCGGCATTCCCCTTTCGCTCGAAGAGGCGATCCGCGTGGCCGTCGAAGGCGCGATCGAGAGGATCGATCTCGGCAGGATCGGGGAAGAGAGGTTCGCGTTGATCGCCGGAGCGGGTCTCGATGCCAGCGTGATGGCCGAGACGACGACCGAGATGAAGAGCAAGCTCGGGGTCCTCGCCTATTTCTATGCCGGAGTGAAGAACGTGGTGACGGCGAAACCGATCACCTACCGGATCACGGCCGACGATCAGGAGATCGAGATCCAGGCCGTCATGGTGCTGCTCGCCAACGCGGGCCTGCTGGGCGCCGGTGCGCTTCCCGTCGAAGTGCAGGTCGCTCCGAAGACCTCCTTCCAGGACGGGCTTCTCGACGTAGCGGTGTTCGCCCCGCGCCATCTGCCCGACATGGCTGCGATGCTCTGGAAGGTGGCCCTGAAGCGGTACTCGGGGGACGAGCGGATGATCTTCCTGCAGGCGCAGCGCGTCCGCGTCGAATCCGACCCGCCGGTGGCCGCGCAAGTGGACGGCGAAGCCCGCGGCGAGACCCCGATCGAGGCGGAGATCGATCCGCTGGCCGGCCGAATCCTCGTGCCCCGGAATACATGAGCA
>JARRPS010000037.1:0-17200 GCA_037382625.1 Gemmatimonadota bacterium
CGCCTGAAACACGGCGCCCGAAACGGCTAGGGAGGCCCCGATCAGCATGGCTGCAGAGATTCGAGGCAGCCGCAATTCCAGAACGATCCGCCGAGCGACCGCGTCCCCCTCCGGACGGACTGCGCCGAGGACTTCTCCCGGAGTGAGCCCCGCCGGCCCGACCAGGAGGCCGACCGAGACCGCAGCGAGGATCAGTCCCACGAGGACGAGGTAGCGGACCGCGAACCTCACGGAATCAAACCCGGATGCAGGACCTCGGCCAGCGACCGGGCCGCGTGGCCGATTCTCGGTCCGAGACGGTGCAGCAGGCCCGCATCCACCGAGCGGGTGCGTCCCTCGCGCGCGGCGGGAATCACCGACCAGCCCGGACGCGTGGAGGGGTCGGCCGCCCCCGTCCCGAGGCCGGCCGGCAACAGGATAAGTTCCGGTGACCGGGACACGATCGCTTCCAACGAGACCTGCGGCGACGGTGCGGCCAGGTCGTGGAAGATGTTCTCGCCACCGGCGACCGTCAGCAGAGTGTCGAGATAGCTCCCCGCGCCGACCGTGATCGCAGGCGGCCAGGCCACGTCGTAATAGACCCGGATTCGCGGAAGATCTCGCGTCGCCGCGGCTACCGCGTCCAGCTCGGATCTGATCGACGCCCAGAGCGACTCGGCAGCGCTGTCCCGTTCCACCAGCCGACCGAGCCGGAGTATGTTTCGCCGCAGATCTTCCAGATCGTCGATCCGGATGGCGAGGGCCGCCACCTCGAGTCGATCGAACTGGTCCACGGAGCGAGCGTTGTCAGGACCTGCATAGAGGATCACGAGGTCCGGGTCCCTCGCGAGGACCCGCTCGGCATCGGGGCGGAGCGCATCCCCGACGCTGGGGACCGAAACTACTTCCGGAGGTTGATCGTCCCACGCCGAGCGACCGGCCACGCTCTTGCCGGCGCCGAGGGCGTAGAGGATCTCCGTGACGGCCGGAACCAGTGAAACGATCCGCGTGGGCGCGGCGGGCAGTCGAACTTGCCGTCCGAGATCGTCGGTCGCTACCACCTGGGCCCCGCCGGACGAGGCTCCGGCGAGCGCCTGAGCCAGGAGAACCGTCAGGGCCAGCGTTGTCCGGCCCGCGATGCAGTGCACCAGAAAAAGACCCGTCCTTTCTCCAGAAAGGCCGGGCATGACCGAGTCAGCAGAATTGCCTGCCTCGCCCACACCCTTCCCGCGAAGAGCGCTCGTGGGCAGGGAGGGGCTCGTCTCCTGGCTCGAGGGATGCGGCGAATGCCGGTCGCCCTCTCACAGTGGCGGGGCCGCGTCGGATTCTCACCGACTTCCGTGGGCCCGATCCCTGATGTACGAGAGCGGAGTGTAGCGGGAGATTTCCGGCCTGCGCAAGGGCTCTGAGCGGCTGTGATCCGCCCGATGCACCTCTCAGGTCGTCGAGCGGCGAGCCAGCCGGGCGGAGACGACGGCGGCGACCAGCAGGGCGACGCCGATGAGCACCGAGATGAGCACCGGGCCCCAGGCGAAGGGCTCGGTTGCGATCGTTAGCCCGACCGTGCTGCCGGGCTGAACGTCGGAGGCTACGAGGCGCTCGACTCCGGGTCCGGGAGGCAGGCCGGCTGCGTCGCCCGGACTGAGGCCCCGCAACTCCTCTGCCTCCGCGCCCACGAGGATGATCTCGAAGCGCTCGGTGAGATATTCGACGGGAAACTCGAGATTCGGACCCTCGGTGAAGTAGCCATACGCCAGTCGAAGCCCGTTCGGCGGCAGCGTGGCCCTCGCTTCGACTCTTCCGCCCGCCTCGGAGATCGCCTCCGGGGGGATTCCTCCCTCGATCGGCGCCCACGACTGAAAGCCGCGGGGCAGAACCATGGACCAGATCGGGATCGAGGGGTCTGTCGTCCGCTGCGCGCGTCCGGGCGTACCCGCCACATCCACGAGCTCGGCGACCTGAAAGAGGCCGTGGGCCGTGGGGTTCACTACGACATGTCGCAGAAGCACCGGGTTTTCCGTCACCGGTGCGTCGACGGATTCGACTTCGTGAACGTAGATGGCGTAGTCGGCGGTATCATCCGCTCCCGGGTGCATGATCGGCCCGAAATAGCTCACGCCGCCGCGCACGGCGGCGGCCGCGTAAAGTACCTCCGGATTCTCTTCCTCTACGATCGCCAGACGGAATCTTCCGGAGGCATCCGAACGGGTGGAATCGACGACCTCGCCGGATATCGAGGTAATTCGGTGAAGGAGCACCATGGCGTCCGGAATCGCCGCCGAGTCTGCGGCCGCGAAGACGGTGCCGCGGATCTCCTGACCGGTCAGCGGGCCCGCCGTTGCCACGAGAAAGAAATACAACGCCGGGATGCACGCGGTACGACGCCGTCGCGGGCGGTCCGACGCCGCCGGGATTCGACTCAAGGCACGAATTTCCCGAAGTCTTCCGGATCGAGACCCTTGAGGTAATCCCGCAAGCTCTCGCCTCTCGGCTGATCTTCCTCCCCGGCTGCCTCCGGCGCCGGCTCCGATTCGTCGGGCATCCAGGGCGGCATCGGGTCGTCCGCCTCCGGCTGATCGATCTCGAGTTGAGTGCGCCCCAGCAGTCCCGCCGCTGCGAAGATCGGCGCGGCAGCCCGGAGTGCCAGCGCTACACTGTCGCTCGGACGGGAATCGATCGAGATCATCTCCCCGTTCCTCCGGAATACCAGCGAGGCGAAGTAGGTATTTTCCTCTACCCGGGTGATCAGGACTCGAACGAGCTCGCTTCCCAGGCTGCCGACGATCGTGCTGACAAGATCGTGGGTGAGCGGACGACTGAACTTGATCCCCGCCAGTTCCATCGCGATCGCGCTCGCCTCCGCGGGACCGATCCAGATCGGGAGCAGCCGCTCACCACCCACCTCGCGCAGAATGACGACGGGCGTGTTGGACGCCTTGTCGAGCCCCAGGCTCGCAACCTCGACCCGGACCAGCTCACCGGGTCCCAAGTCTCCGCCTTCGGTCATCCGGTACCGTGGTCCGGTCTCACGTCCCTACATCCCAGGATTTCAAGTACTCCACCTGTTCCGGCGTCAGCGTGTCGATCTCGATCTCCATCGAAGCCAGTTTCAGAGCCGCGATTTCCCGGTCGAGTCGATCCGGCACCCGATGCACCTGGTTCGAGAGAGACTTCCCTTCGTCCGACAACAGATACTCGGCGGCCAGGGCCTGGTTCGCGAAGGACATGTCCATTACGCTCGCCGGATGTCCCTCCGCCGCTGCGAGGTTGATCAGCCGGCCATTACCGAGCAGGGCGATCCGTCTGCCGTCCACCACGTATTCTTCCACGAATGGGCGCAGCTCGACAGGGCCCGAGTCGGAAATCGACTGCAGCGCCTCGACGTCGATTTCGATATCGAAATGACCGGAGTTGCAGACGATGGCGCCATCCTTCATTCGACGGAAGTGTTCGTCACGTACGACGTGCGCGTTCCCGGTCAGAGTGATGAACAGATCCCCCTCGGTCGCAGCTTCCGCCATCGGCAGCACACGGAATCCATCCATCGTGGCCTCCAGAGCGGCGAGCGGATCGACTTCGGTCACGATGACGCTCGCACCCGCTCCGCGGGCCCGCATCGCGACCCCGCGACCGCACCACCCGTAACCCGCGACCACGACGGTGCTCCCGGCGAGAAGGATGTTCGTCGCCCGCAGGATGCCGTCGAGCGTTGACTGACCCGTACCATAGCGGTTGTCGAACATGTGCTTCGTGAGGCTGTCATTGACCGCGATCACCGGGAACTGGAGGATGCCGTCCTTCGCCATCGCACGAAGCCGCACGATTCCCGTCGTGGTCTCCTCGGTCGAACCCGCCACGCCGGAGACAACCTGCTGCCGGTCCGCAGGCGAAAGCCCGGCGATCCAGCTCCTGACAGGTCCGGCCAGGTCATCGAGTCGGTCCAGGGCGATCATGTGGAGTGCGCCCACGAGGTCGGCCCCGTCATCCATCGTCACCGCGGGCCGGTGCTCCAGCGCGGCACGGATATGGTCGTAGTAGCGGTCGTTGTCTTCCCCTTTGACCGCGAATACGCCGACTCCGAGCTCCTGCACCAGCCAGGCGGCCACGTCATTCTGGGTGGACAGCGGGTTGGATGCGCACAGTACGACGTCGGCTCCGCCGGCTTTCAGTGTCCGCACCAGGTTTGCCGTCTCGGTCGTGACATGGAGGCAGGCCGATACCCTCACCCCCTCGAGCGGCTGCTCCTTTTCGAATCGCTCCCGGATACTCCGCAGCACCGGCATGAATCGATCCGCCCACTCCACTCTCCTCCGACCGGACTCGGCCAGGGACAGGTCGGCGACATCATGAACCGGCAGCTCCACACGTGTATTCACGTTCACCCTGTTCCTTTCAATTCTCGTCGATGCGCGCAGACGGTCAGACCGCCGCGAGCAAATCCTTGATCCGGTCGGTGCGCTCCCAGGAAAAAGCACCGTCGCTTCGTGGCTTCCTGCCGAAATGCCCGTAGGAAGCCGTCTGGCGATAGATCGGCCTTCGCAATCCCAGCGCGTCGATGATCGCCGCCGGTCGGAGATCGAAGACCTTCCGAACCACCCGAACGATGTCCTCGTCCGGCAAGGAACCCGTACCGTAGCTGTTTACCATCACGGAGACGGGGCGGGAAACGCCGATCGCGTAGGCAACCTGGATCTCCACCTCGCGCGCGAGCCCCGAAGCGACGAGGTTCTTCGCCACCCAGCGTGCGGCATAGCTGGCGGAGCGATCGACCTTCGTCGGGTCCTTTCCGCTGAAGGCTCCCCCTCCATGACTGCCCAGGCCGCCGTAGGTATCCACAATGATCTTGCGGCCCGTTACACCGGCGTCTCCATGCGGTCCACCCGTCACGAATCTGCCAGTCGGATTGATGTGATAGTGAAGGCCCTTCTTCTTCGGCATCAGGCTGTCCGGAATCTCCGGATGAATGACGTGCTCCTTGAGCGCCTCTTCGAGCTCCTTCTTTCCGATCGACGGATCGTGCTGGGCCGAGAGTACGACCGTCCTGACGCAGAGGGGCCTGCCTTCATCGTATTCGACCGTGACCTGCGCCTTGCCGTCCGGTCGGAGCCACGGAAGCGTTCCATCCCGCCGAACCTGCGCCAGCCGACGGGTGAGAGCGTGGGCGATCGCGATCGGAACGGGCATCATGCTCGGCGTCTCGTTCGTGGCATACCCGAACATCATTCCCTGGTCCCCGGCGCCGCCTCTTCCCACCCCGCGGCTGATGTCACCCGACTGACGCCCGATCGAGGTAAGGACGGCGCAGGATCGATAGCTGAATCCGTAGTCCTCGTCGTCGTATCCGATCTCCCGGACGGTCTCGCGGGCGATTTCCCCGAAATCCGGGTGCGCCGTCGTGGTGATCTCTCCGGCCAGAACGATGAGGCCCGTGGAAACCATCGTCTCGCAGGCCACCCGGGCGTCGTCGTCTTCCTCGAGAATCGCGTCGAGAACGGCGTCCGAAATCTGGTCGGAGATCTTGTCGGGATGGCCTTCCGTGACCGACTCCGACGTGAACATGTGGTGATTTCTCTGCGCCACATTCTCTCTCTTTGTCACCTGTTGAATAAAGCGCGCCAAGCTACCGGTGGACAGATGACCCGGCAAGCGGAATGATCAGGCGTCCGGGACGGTTTCGCCCACTCTCAGGGCGCCCGTTCGATCGAGGTGGTCCTGCACGATTCCTCTCACGTCATCCCCGCTCTGACATCTCGTATTTCGCGCACAGAGCTCTTCGAGATCGGCGACTGAGAGACATGCGCACCAGCGCTGGATGGAGCGGGTCATAGAGCTCCGCGACTCGCGGATTCCCGCGGTCGGCAGCGAGCACGTACTGGGTGAGGTCGTTCGTGCCGAGGCTGACGAAGTCCACGTACGGAGCGAGAAGGTCCAGAATTTCCACGGCCGCCGGGGTCTCTACCATGAGGCCGATCGGGACGCCATGTCTTCCCCCGGACTTTCCCATCTCCCGGTACACGGCATCGAGCTGTTCACGGGTCCGGATCAGTTCATCCGCCGAAATCACGAGCGGGATCAGCAGCCGGACGTTGCCATGCTCCGCCGCTCGCACCGCCGCACGGAGCTGGTTCTGGAACAGCTCCGGCTCGTCCAGGCATACGCGAATCGCGCGCCAGCCGAGATAGGGGTTTTCCTCCTGCTGCATCGACATGAACTGCGGGTACTTGTCCCCCCCGATATCGAAGGTGCGGATCGTCACCTCGCGTCCCGGGAACGCCTCGACGACCGAGCGATACGCCTCGAACTGCTCCTCTTCCGACGGGATCTCGCGTTGTCCGATGACGAGGAACTCGGTGCGGAGGAGGCCGACCCCTTCCGCGCCGAGTCGAATCGCTTCGTCGACCTCAAACGGCTGGTCCAGGTTCGCCTGGACGACGGTATGAACCCGGTCGACGGTCTCCGTCGGCCTCGCGGCGAGTTCCGCCAGGATCTTCCTGCGCTCCTCCAGCTGCGCGAGCGCCCGCTTGTGCGACTCGATTTCGGCTGGCGTCGGCTCGACGATCAGTCGGCCGGATTTCCCGTCGACCAGGAGCTCGCAGCCGTCCTTGATCCGGGCAAGTTGTGGCCCCAGTCCCACGACAGCCGGGATCCCCAGCGAGCGAGCGATGAGCACGCTGTGGGATCCGCGCGTCCCTGCCGCCGTGATGACGCCGAGCACATGTCCGGGACGCATGCGCACCGCAACGCTGGGCGCGATATCGTGCGCCACGACGATGGAGGGCTCCTCGTCGTCGGACATCTCGAGACCCGGCGCAGGATATCCGAGCAGGCAGGAGAGAACGTTCCCCCGAACGTCTCGAAGGTCGGCCAGCCTGTCCATCACCATGGCGTGGACCGACTCCATCATCTGGACCCGTTGCTCGAGCAGCTGCATCTCGAAAGCGCGCTCGGCGCTGAGGAGATTCTGACGGATGTACGCTTCCGTGCCCGCCAGCAGGTCCGGATCCTCGATCATCCACGCCTGCGACTCGAAGACCTTGCCCTCGAACCCTCCGAGAAGTTCCGTCGTCTCGCGCTGAAGCTCCTGCAGTCTCGCCAGAGCCTTCGCCCGCGCCCGGTGGAAACGCTCGATCTCCCGATCCACCTGCGAGGCGTCGATCGTGTTGTGAGGGATCGACGGGATCTCCCAGCTGATGTGCCGGACCGGTCCGAGTGCACGACCGGGAGAGGCGCCTACACCCTCGAGCAGTTCGCTCATGAGAGCGCTCCCGGTCCGTCGGATGCCGCGCCGTAGTCGATCTGATCTTCCCCGAATCCGGATTCGACGAGTCGGGAAAGCTCACGGACCGCTGCGGGCGCGTCGACGCCCTCGGCCCGGATCCGCAGGCGCGACCCGAATTCGGCGGCCAGCATCATCACGCCCATGATGCTCTTTCCGTTCACCTCCAGCCCGTCCTTCTCGACCGTGATACTGGACGCGAACCGCGACGAGAGCTTGACGAACTCCGCCGACGGTCGGGCATGAAGCCCGAGCCGGTTCGGAATCTGAACCGTGCTCTCGGCGACGGAATCGCCGTTTCCACGCATCTCGGTGCCCTCGGACAAATTCTCTATCTCCCGTCACGCTTTCAGCAGTGAAACGACCAGCCACGCGATCGGAACGGTGAGCACGAGCACCGCCGCGATCCGCCCCGCCCTGCGAGGCCAGCGGAACGCGACCAGCGCGACGAAAGCGGCAACCGCCGCGAGAGCTCCGAAGACACCGTTCCACTCTACGACATCGAGCACCCGGCGGCTGAGAAGCACCGTGTCGAGACCGAGGAGAAACAGAATCAGGGGGGCGAGGCACCGCGGTACCCGGTCGAGCCAGTTCTCGTGCAGCGCCTTTCCCACGCCCAGACCTTCACTCCAGCCGCGCCGGAACCCCCAGATTCGGACAGCGATGTGGCCCACGTTGAAGGTGAGCAGAAAGAGGGCCGCCGACCAGAGGGGCCCGAGCCCCAGTCCGAATGCGGCGATCGCCGAAAGAAGACAGGCGGGGCGCCAGGTCGCCCATATCAGACGATCTCCCACGGTGCCCAACGGGCCGCGAAGCGCCGTTCGGAATCTCTTGATGCTGGCCGGGCTTTCGCCCTCGAGCTCTGCTCGTGCCAGTGCGCCTGCAGCCATTCCGGCCAGATACGGGTGAGCGTTGAACGCCGACTGGTGTCGGGCCACCGACTCGCTCAGACGCACGGGATCGCCCGCATGGATGCGGCGCAGGAGCGGCAGCATCGTGAAAGCCATGCCGCCGCCGATCATGGTGCGGTAGTTCCACGATCCCTGCACGGCAAAGCTCCTCCACCAGGCCGACACCAGATCCTTCCGGAGAGGTCTCATAGCTTCATCCGACCACTACCACGAGAATCGCCCCTGCCGCGGCACCGATGAGCAGAAGAGGCCAACCGCGGACCCCCCGAGAGCTGGTGCGCCCCCCCGCTCCTGCCGAAGCGGCCAGGGCAGTGACCAGCATCGCCGCGCCCCAGGCGGTCGCCGTCGCAGAGGTGGGCTGATCGACGGACCAGGAAGCCGCGAGCACCGCCGGTGCTACGAATCCGGCCGTCAGCAGGGCACCTCGTACCGCATCCAGACGGAGCGCAAGCCGATGCCTCCGTTCCAGCAACTCCGGGCGGGCAGCCAGAGCCGCTTCGTCGGCCATCAGTCGCTCGTTGCCGCGCCTTCTCAGTTGGACCGTGATCGCTCCGATCCAGCCGACCCCCCAGCCCGCGAGAATCGCTGCTACCAGGGCTCCCAACGAGGCTCCACCCGCCGCCGCATAGGCGGCTCCCGCGACGAGACCGGCCGGGCCTGAATCCGGATAACGGGCGGCGCCGAACGGCGGGTGACGCAGGCTCATGAGTTCGAGGAGTGCTCCCACGAGAAACCCGGAACCCGGGTCGCCGAGCAGCCAGCCGCCGAGGGTGCCCGACACGAGCGGGCGAGAAACCATCACCTGCGGCCACGAGACCGCATCCAGGGCCAGGATACCACCGAGCACGACCAGGATCAGCCAGCCTGTGGCCTGCAGCGGGATCTCAGCGAGCGGCACGGACCAGCTCCTCCAGCGGCACTTCACGGGCGGAGGGAAGATCGCGGGCGCTCAGCTCCCCCGAACGCGTCTCGATGCTTCGGAGATCCGCGATGTCGTCGGGCGACAAGTGTACGTAGGGCAGAACCCGACGCCGCTCTCCGCCCGCATGCAGCCCTCCCAGATTCACCCGGCGCCCGTCGAGGAGCCCGGCATCGGCCAGCGCGCGCATGGTGGCCGGACTCCGGGTCAGCAGAGCTCCGCGGCCCGGATGCTCGTCCAGTTCGGCGAAACGCTCGATCGCCTCATCCCGACCGACGAAGATCGCATCCACGCCCTCGGGCAGACCGGCCGCGTACAGGTCCCTTTCCCAGTCGCTGGCGGCGACTTCGTCATCCACGATCACATAGTACTCGAGCTGCAGTCGCATCCCCCACCCCACGATCACCTGGCCATGGAGAAGCCTCTCGTCGATCCGGAACAGATCAAGCGCCATCGCCGGCCTCACAGTCGGAGAGAACCTGAATTCCCTGCTGCCCTTTCCGGGCGATCCGATCGGCCAGTTCGGCTGGAAGCATCTCCCTGTGGAAGAGGAAGTCGAGCAGCATCGGAAGACTGACGCCCGTCACGACGACGACCGAGCCACGAGCCCGTCCTGCGGCTCGACCTGCCAACGTACAACTGCCGCTGGCGAGGTCGGTGAAGATGATCGCAGGACCCGCACCGATCGATGATTCCACGCGGCTCTGGAGCTCCCCCGGACCCAGCCCATCGTTGGAAATGGGTACGAGGGCACCGAGAATCCCCGAGATCCCCTCTGCCGCCTTCACCAGCGAAGCCGCCAGTCCACCGTGGGCGACGACGATCCCGGTCGTCGGACTCACTCGTAGTCCTCCTCCAGGTAGTCGCGGACCGGCTGCATCATCGCTCGGAGATTCTGTTCGAAGAGCTTCGCAGAGTCGACCCCGGCGTATCGCAGGAGATGCCGCATCGCCACCACTTCGCTGATCACGGTGATGTTCTTGCCCGGATTCAGCGGGATCACCACGCGAGGCACCTCGACCCCGAGGATCTCGGTCGTCTCCTGCGCCAGCCCCGTCCGATCGTAGGTCGCCTCGTCACTCCAGTGTTCGAGCTGCACCACGACTTCGATCCGCTTTTGCTGGCGTACGGAACGGATGCCGAAGAGCGCCCGCACGTCGATGATACCGATCCCCCGGATCTCCATGTGAAACTGCTGGTGCTCGACGGCCCGACCGATCAGGACGTCGACACCCCGCCGGCGAACGAGCACGACGTCGTCGGCGACCAGCCGGTGTCCGCGTTCCACGAGATCCAGGACGCATTCGCTCTTGCCGATTCCGCTCTGTCCGACGAAGAGCAGGCCCACGCCATAGACATCGCACAGCGATCCATGAATCGCCGTCGAGGGGGCGAATTCGTCCTCCAGAAACGGCTTGATACGCTGGAAGAACTCTCCGGTCTTGAGAGACGACCGCAGGAGCGGAACCGCGAATTCTTCGGCCAGTTCCGCCATTCCGCGGGGGAGTTCGAGTCCCTTCGTGACGATGATGCACGGCTGGTCGAGGCGCATGAAGGAACGCAGCACCTCGATCCGATGCTGATCGTCCAGCGAGCGGAGATACATGATCTCCGTCTCGCCGAGGACCTGCGAGCGGCGCCGCGGAATCCGGTCGGTGAACCCCGCCAGAACCAGCCCCGGACTCGAGATGTCGGCTCCGGTGATTCTCCGGTCCAGTCCGGACCCGCCTGCAACCACCTCCAGCTCGAGGAGGTCGCCCCGCCGAGCGAGAAGCTCCGCGACGGTCAGCTCTGTCACGCTTCCGGCTCGTCCAGGGCCGCGGCGAGACTCGAACCGGGAGGCGCCTTGTGATTCCTCCGCCGCTCCCGCTCCTTGCGAGCCCGTCTCGAGAGCTTGTCGTAGAGCCGGTCCACGGCCGTGCGAACCTCCGACGCTTCGGCCTTGGCGACGACGGTCCCTCCCCCGTCGACGCTCAGCACGGCTTCGGCGATGCTGCGCGTCTTCTCCTCGGTCAGGGTCACATCGACACGCGAAGCCCGCGGCTCGAACTTCGACACTCGCTCGAACCTCTCTTCGATGTGCTCCCGAATCGCGTCCGTAACGTCGACGTTACGGCCGGATATGATGATCTGCATCGCGTCCCTCCCTCCGGTTCATACTACGGTTTTCAGAACGGTCTCGGTCTCGTTCGCCGCCTGCTCCCAGGTGAATCTCGCTGCGTGTCGAATGGCTCCCGCGCCGAGTCCGTCCCGAAGCGAACGATCGCTTGCCAGCCGGTCGATGGCTTCCGCCCACCGGCCGACGTCGCCGTGCGGGACCAGGTACCCCGACACGCCGTCCACGACCGATTCGCGCAGTCCAGGCGCGTCGCTGGCCAGCGATGGCGTGCCGCAAGCGGCTGCTTCGATGTTGCTGATTCCCCACCCCTCCTTCGGGGAGGGATATACGTGTGCCCATGAACGGCGCATCAGCTCGCGCTTCTCCTCTTCCGTCACGTACCCCTCGAAGGTCACGAGGTCACGCACCTCCAGGGATTCGACCAGCGATTCCAGTCGCTGCCGGTCTTCTCCCTGGCCGGCGATCCGAAATCGAACCGATGTTCCACGATCTCGGAGAAGCGCCACGGCCCGAAGAACGACGTCCACGCTCTTGTAGCGCTGCAGCCGTCCCGCATATGCGATCGTCGGCTCGGGAAACCGCGCCGGCACCGGTGCCGGAAGGTAGAACGAGTGATCGATCCCCGGATAGCTGACCGAAATGAAGCTTCGCTGGAATCCTCGATCCACGAGGTCATCCGCCGTACTCTCCGAAATTACGAGGACCGGGATCTGCGCATAGGCCCACGGCATCAGCTTCTCGGCTGTCCATACCACGGCGGCCACCGGTGCCAGCTCCTGGCGGAATGCCGTTGCCCCGAACAGGTGGGGAACGAGGGCCACGACGGGAAGCGAAGACCACTGCTTGCAGAACAGGGGACACTTGTTGATGTCCTCCACGATCACATCGAATTCACGGCCTGCGTCGAGCCTGTCCTGAAAGGCTGAGAACGCGTGCAGTGCGAAGGTGTAGCGCGTCCCGGCACGGACGATTCGAATTCCGTCCAGTCGCGCTTCGGACGGAGCGCCGCTCCAGCCGGAACAGAGCAGCGTCACCTCGTGTCCCCGTGCCGCGAGCCGGCCGAAGATCTCGTGCAGATGGATCTCCGCGCCGCCGGCCCTCGGATTTTCCCGATCCTGCCAGTTTACCACGAGAATCCGCACGCGATGCTACGTCAGGCCTTCGGGTTCCGGTCCCTGGCCACGGCGTCCAGGACGCCGTTGACGAAGCGCGGGCTCTCCTCCGTGCCGTATCGCTCAGCGAGCCGGATCGCCTCGTGGATCGCGACCTTCGTCGGAACATCCGGCATCTCCAGCAGCTCCGTCGTCGCAAGGCGCAGGATACTCCGATCGATCGCCGTCAGACGCCCCAGACGCCAGTTCGCGAGGCTTCCTTGAATCTTCCTGTCGACCCGCGGAAGTTGCTCGGAGAGCTTGGCGAGGAGCGTTTCCGCGTAGGGACGATAGCGGGGCGATATGGTGCGCAGCGCGAGGTTCGCCTCCGCGAAGGAGGGCAGAGTCTGCTCGCCGTCGGATACGTCCCATGCGTAGAGCATATGAAGGGCCCAGCTTCGGGCTCGAGACCTTGGGTTGAAGCCGCTCATTCGAGGCCGGCAGCGATCCGACACATGTCGAGAACCGCCTGCGCCGCCTCTTCGCCCTTGTTGCCCTTCGCACCGCCGGACCGGGCTCGCGCCTGGTCGGCGGTATCGGTGGTCAGCAGTCCGAATCCGATCGGGACTCCGTGATCGCGGGCGAGCGTCTCGAGCCCCCGGGTCGCGCCCATCGAGACGAATTCGAAGTGAGGGGTTTCCCCACGAATCACACACCCGAGCGCTACCACCCCATCCAGGTCTCCACGTCGCAGCAGCCATGAGACGCACAACGGCAGTTCCCATGCTCCGGGAACGAAGTAGACGGCGATGCGATTTTCCTCTACGCCCGCATCGACCAGTGTTCGGTACGCAGCTTCCTGCATGGGTCGCGTGATGGACTCGTTGAATCGGCTGACGACGAGCGCGATCCGCAGCCGGGCCGCCGAGAACGGCCCTGAGTGGGCGGCATTCACGAGGATCCGAGCAGGTGCCCGAGTTTGTCCCGCTTGGCCTTGAGGTACTGGTGGTTCAGCTCGGTCACATCGGCTTCCAGAGGAACCCGTCCCGTCACCTCGAGGCCGAATCCTTCGAGCCCGCTCAGCTTCTTCGGATTGTTGGTGAGCAATCGGATCCGCTCCAGCCCGAGATCCACCAGGATCTGGGCTCCGATACCGTAGTTGCGAAGGTCGGCCGGAAATCCGAGGTGCTCGTTCGCCTCGACCGTGTCGAGCCCACGGTCCTGAAGCTCGTAGGCCTTCAGCTTGTTCAGGAGTCCGATCCCCCGGCCCTCCTGGTCGAGATAGACGATTACACCGCGACCTTCGGCCGCCACCTGGTGCATCGCCGATTGCAGCTGAGACTGACAGTCGCACCGTTCCGAGCCGAAGACGTCTCCGGTCAAACACTTGGAGTGAACCCGCACGAGCACGTCGTCGCCGCCCTCGAGATCTCCCATGACCAGGGCAATGTGTTCGCGGGCATCCACGTCATTCTGGTAACCCACGACGCGGAAATCCCCGAACGGTGTCGGGAGGCTCGCCTCAGCGACCCGATGGACGAGTCGCTCGTGCCCGAGCCGGTATGCGATCAGATCGGCGACGGTGACGAATGGCAGGCCGTGCTCCCTCGAGAACACCTCGAGCTCGGGTCGTCGGGCCATCGTTCCATCGGCATTCAGGATCTCGCAGATGACTCCGGCCGGTGCACACCCGGCCAACCGCGCGATGTCCACGGAGGCTTCCGTCGGCCCGACGCGCTGGAGAACGCCTCCGCGCTTCGCACGCAGGGGGAAAATATGGCCCGGGCGGATCAGATCTGAAGGACTCGACTCCGGATCGACCGCCACCTGGATCGTGCGCGCCCTGTCCGCCGCGCTGATCCCGGTTGATACGCCCTGTTCGATCGTCGCATCGATCGACACCGTGAACGCGGTTCCGTTCGGGTCCGAGTTCCGACCGTCGGACATGAGCGGAAGGTCGAGCCTGTCGGCGATCTCGGGAGCCAGGGTCAGACAGACGAGACCGCGACCATGCGTCGCCATGAAATTAATGATCTCGGGCGTCACCTTGTCGGCGGCGCAGACGAGGTCTCCCTCGTTCTCCCGGTCCTCGTCGTCCGCGATGATGACGAGGCCTCCCTCCCGGATCGTCCGGATCGCTTCCTGAACTTTCATATCTGCAGACGACGGCACGAATCCACTCCCGGATGTCATTGCGATTGCGATCGCTGCCCGGCACCTGCGGCCGAGCCTGCGACGACCTGATACGGCTCTAGGAGCCGGTCCACGTACTTCCCGATCATGTCCGCCTCGAGATTGACCCGACTGCCCGGTCGCAGGCGACCGACGTTCGTATGCTGGAATGTATACGGAATGATCGCGACTTCCGCGACATCGCCGGCGAGTCGATTCACGGTGAGACTGATTCCATCAATGGCAATGGAACCGTAGAGTACGGTCAGCCGGCGCACTTCCTCCGGAAGTCGCACCCGCAGAAACACCGTCTCCCCCGCCGATTCCACCTCCGTCAGCTCGCCGGTGCCATCGACGTGCCCCTGCACGATATGCCCGCCCATCGGGTCCCCTGCCCGAATCGCTTTCTCCAGGTTCACTTTTCGGCCGGGTGCGAACGATCCGAGTGTGGTGCGGGACAGGGTCGTACGAATCGACTCGAAGGCGAAGCTCTCTTCGACCGGGTCCACGCCGAGAACGGTGTGGCAGACGCCGTCGATCGCCACGCTCTCGCCCTCGTCGAGCGAACCGGCGAATCCGGGCGCGTAAAGACGGAACCGTACTCCCTTTTCGAACTCTTCTCGGCCGGTGATGAGTCCCACCGTCTCGACCAGTCCTGTAAACATTCAGGCTCCCTTCAGCACGGCAACCAGCCGCGCGTGATCCCATACGATCAACAGGTCGTCGCCGGCCGCCCGGCTGCTCGACAGCCGCCATTCCCCGATCTCGGGACTGGCGAGTGCCGGCACTCCTGTGGGGCCGATCACCCGAGGCGCGAGGTGCCAGTGAAGTCTCTGTACACGGCCGGCCGTGAGCAGGGCTTCCGCCAGGACGGCTCCACCTTCACAGAGTATGGAACGAAAGCCCCGCCGCACGAGATTCGCGAAAACCTCATCCAGGTCCAGCCGCGGTCCGTTCGCGCCTCCGTCGGCGACCGGCGCTGCAGGAATCCGCTCGACGTCCACACCCGCGGCCTCGAGCCGCGCCACCCGCTCCGGATTCGCCTCCTCCGCGGCAAACAGAATCAGCGGCGCCTCGTCGACGCTTCGAGCGAGTCGCGACCTTTCCGAAAGGTACGCATTGCTGTCGAGTACGACCCGTGTCGGCACCCGTTCCGAGGCCGGCAGTTCTCTGACCGTGAGCAGCGGATCGTCGACCCGGGCGGTTCCCGCTCCGATCAGGATCGCGTCTGATGCCGCCCGCAGGCGCATGACTTCGCGGCCCGCATGCGCGCCCGTAACGGGGGTCCTCGTACCCGGGCGTTCGGCGATCCGGCCGTCCAGAGAAACCGCCAGCTTGACCTCCACGAACGGCTCACCCGTGGAGTGCCACCAGAGGAAAGAGGCGTTCGCCTTCGCCGCCTCTTCCGCCAGCAGTCCCGTGTCCACTTCCACGCCTCGGCTCCGCAGCGCCTCGACTCCGCCCGCTGCCGCAGGGTTCGGATCCCGGCTGGCGACCACGACGCGGCGTATCCCGGCCTCCACGATTTCGTTGGTGCAAGGCGGAGTCTTGCCCGCGTGCGTACAGGGCTCGAGGGTCACGTAGAGCGTCGAACCCCGCGCCGCCTCCCGCGCTCGCCCGATCGCTTCGACCTCGGCATGCGGAGCTCCGAATCGCTCGTGATAGCCCTCGCCCACGATCTCCCCCTCCGAATTCACGACGACGGCCCCGACCCGGGGGTTCGGCTCGACCGATCCGGCACCCAGACGCGACAGCTCGATCGCCCTTCGCATGAGATCGGCCTCGCCCGGCTCGAAGCGTTTCACGGGGTCCGGTTCACGTCGATCGATGGAGTCGCACCGTGCCGTCACCGGCCACGATCTCGCCACACACGAATCCGCCGGCCGCACGAACGCCGGGATCTGAGAGCACCGAATCGGTGCTCGGCGCCGCCACGACAGCGATCATCCCTACACCCATGTTGAGAGTCTCGTACAGATCGACGTCCGATAGCCCGCTCTCCTCCGCCAGGAGTGCGAAGAGCGGCGGACGGGACCAGCTGTCGAGATCCACGATGGCATCACAGTCCCGGGGCAGTACGCGGGAGAGATTGCCCGGGATGCCTCCGCCCGTGATGTGTGCCAGGGCCCGCACATCACCCGCCTCGAGCACGCCGCGAAGTGGATCGAGATACGACCGATGGACCCTCAGCAATGCCTCGCCGACGCGCTCACCATTCAAGCCCGGCCACGCGTCATCGACTTCGAGCCCGAGTCGATCGAATATCACCTTCCGGGCGAGGCTGTACCCGTTCGTGTGGAGACCCGTAGAGGGAAGCGCGACGAGACGATCGCCGCTACGAACCCCTCCCCTGCCCGGGATGTCGAACACGCGTCTTCCGACGATGAAACCGGCGAGATCGTACTCGCCGGGGGCATACATGCCCGGCATCTCAGCCGTCTCGCCCCCGAGGAGAGCACAACCGTTCCGCTGACAACCGCGAGCCACCCCTTCGATGACCTGGAACGCGACCTCTTCGTCCAGCTTCCCGCAGGCGAAGTAGTCGAGAAAGAAGAGAGGTTCGGCTCCTTCGGCGAGGATGTCGTTGACGCAATGGTTCACGAGATCCTCACCGACCGTGTCGTGAACGCCGGTGCGCGCCGCGATGAGCACCTTCGTTCCGACGCCGTCGGCGCTTGCCACGAGCTCCGAGGCCTCCGGAAGCCGGAATCGCCCCCCGAACGACCCGAATTC